>JAFPYQ010000030.1 GCA_017394475.1 Oscillospiraceae bacterium
ACTGTTAGTCTGTGCTGCGGCGGAACTTTGTTCCGCATAAGAGGGCGCTGCCCTCTTAACACCCGCAAGGGGTTCTACCCCTTGACCCCATACTTTCCTTTTTGTTGGCATTTGCGGTCGCTTAGTGATTTAATTGCGCAAATATGGCACAATGCACAAAATACGCTGCTTTATTTTATACAAAATCACCGAATATGCAAAATCGTGCAAAATTTTATTTCAAACCTCTTGACAAATTATTTGCGATGTGGTATCTTATATCCAGGATGAATTGCAAAACGCAATCATAGTAATACAAAACCGCATATACGCAAAAACGGAAGTGATGAAATGGAAAATAATATCACAAAGGAAATGATACTCAACGAGATCTGTGCAATAGCCTTTTCCGACTATACCGAATTTGTAAGGGCAGAGGAGGATGAGGAGGGCGGCACTTCGGTGTATGTAGTCCCCTCCCACAGGCTGACAAAGGCGCAGAAAGCGGCTGTTTCCATGATAAAGGCGGGCACCAGGGGCGTGGAGCTCAAGCTCTATGACAAGCTGAAGGCTCTTGAATTGCTGGCCCGCCTGACAGGGGTCTTCGAGGCGGATGATGACGAGCTGGAGGAGCTGCGCAGGATACTGCAGAATGACGATGATGAGGATGGCTGATGCGGATGACTGCACTCACACTTACCGAAAAGCAGAAAAAGACTGCCGGAAAGGTGCTGCGATCCCCGAAAAGATGGAACATCAGCGTGGGGGCGGTGCGCTCCGGGAAAACATATCTTGATTACTATGTGATACCCCGCAGGGTGATCGCGGCGGACAGGGCGGGGCAGGTGGTGCTCATCGGACTTACTCTGGAGACCGTGGAAAGGAACATCCTCTCGCCCATGAGAAAAATATACTCCGAGCATTTTGTGGGCAGAGTGAGGAAGAGCGGCAGAGTGCGGCTCTTCGGGCGGGAATGCACGGTGCTGGGGGCATACAACGCCGCCTGTGCGGAAAAGCTCAGGGGAATGTCGGTGGCGTATGCCTACGGGGATGAGGTGACCTGCTGGAACGAGGAAGTATTTATCATGCTCAAATCCAGGCTGGACAGGGAGACCTCCGTCTTTGACGGCTCCTGCAACCCCTCTCACCCGTTCCACTGGTTCAAGGTGTTCCTGGATGAGACCCCGCCGGAGCATATCAATATCACCACCTTCACCATAGATGACAATACCGCGCTGCCGCCTGCCTTCGTGGCAGCCCTTAAACAGGAGTACAGCGGGACGGTGTATTATGACAGGTACATCCTGGGGAAGTGGACAGCTGCAGAGGGCAGCATCTACACGCCCTTTGCGGAAGCACCGGAAAGATTCATACTGCGGGATGAGGATGTGCCCCGCATCATCGCGGCGGATGTGGGAGTGGATTTCGGCGGCAGCGGCTCTGCCACGGCGTTTTCCCTCACGGGCTACACTGCGGGCTATGAAAAGGTCATCACCCTTGATGAGTTCTACTGCGGGGCTGCCATGTCCCCGGCTCAGCTTGAAAGGGAGTTTGTGGGATTCATCCGCAGGAACGGGAGATACCCCATATCGGATATATACTGCGACAGCGCGGAACAGATGCTCATAAGGGGACTGGAGAACGCACTCATCAGGGAAAGGATCGCCATCCCTGTGCATAATGCAAAAAAATCCGCCATAACCGACAGGATACATTTCTATCTTGCGCTGATGTCATCGGGGCGGTATATGATGACTGCGCACTGCAGGCACACCGCGGAGGCGTTCGCATCGGCGGTGTGGAAGGATGAGAGGAGACTGGACAACGGCAGTACCAATATCGACAGCCTTGATGCGCAGGAATACTCCACAGAAAGGCGCATGAAGGAGATACTGTCTGTGCGCATCCCGATGAGAAAGGAGGAATAGCTATGGGGATAACGGACACCTATCCCGAAAGGATATACCCGAAGGAAAAGATAGAGCTGTGGAAGAACGTCTATGAGGGGCAGCCCCCCTGGGCGTATGTAAGAAGATCGGGGCTGTACGGCAGGGGCGAGCGGCGAATGAATATGCTGAACTGTGCAAAGGTGCTGTGCGACAGCCTTTCAAGCCTCACCTTCTCAAATCAGGCGGATATAATACTTTCGGATGAGAAGATGACGGAGAGGGTGCTGCAGGTCTTTGACGAAAACGGGTTCTGGGAGAATTTCCCGCAGTTCCTGTCCCGCGCCTATGCTCTGGGGGGCGGTGCGCTGCGGGTCTACATCAACAGCGGAAAGGTGTGCATCGACTATGTGAGCGCGGATGCCTTTGTCCCGCTGGGGACGGACCGGGGCAGAGTGACCCGGGGGGAGTTTTACAGCTCATTTGCCGATGGAAAGAGAGATTACCTTCTGACAGAGCATCACAGCATGGAGATGAGGGGAGGCGGGAGCGTTGCCGTGATAGAAAGGGAGCTGCGGGAGCGGAAGGGCATGGGGTATATCCCCGCGGATATCGGGCTGTGCGGGCTGAGCGAAAGGGATGAGATAGTATCGGCCAGCCCCATGTTCGCCTGTTTCAGACCCATTCTCCCCGACCCCTGCGGCGAGAGCCTGTGCGGGATAAGCGTGCTGGAAAACTGCATGGACACCATAAAGGCGCTGGATACCGTGTTCGACAGCTTCGTGAGGGAGTTCATACTGGGCAGGAAGAGGATAATCGTCCCATCATCCTGCATCCGCACGGTGGTGGACCCGGACACGGGGAAGATACGCAGGTATTTCGACACGGACGATGAGGTGTATCAGGCGCTCAAATGCGATGAGGAGGATGATCTCAAGATCATCGACAACACCACCCAGCTTCGGGTGGAGGAGCACACGAAGTCCATAAACACACTTCTGGATATACTGTGCTTTCAGACGGGGCTCTCCGCGGGAACGCTGTCATTTTCAAGCGGCGGCATAAAGACCGCACAAGAGATACGCAGCATGGAGACCCGCACACAGATCACCATGCAGCAGAACAGGGCAATGGCGGCAGAGCTCATAGAGCAGTGCGTGGGGGCGGTGCTCACTTGTCTGGCGCTCATGGGGGAAAATGCAGACCCGTCTGCGGGAGTGCGGATAAGCTTTATCGACACCCAGACCCATGACCAGAGCGAGATCATATCACAGAACATAAGCCTTTACAAGGCAGGGCTGCGCTCGGGAGTATCGGCGATAATGAGCATACTCGACTGTTCACGCAGCGAAGCAGCGGAGGAAATGGAGCGCATAGAGCGCGAAAGAGAAAGGAGCATAAAATGACGGAACAGGAGATAAAAGAGATGATTTTTGGAGAAGATCAGTCTTCTGAGGAAAACGGCACAGCCGGAAAAGTTTCAACAAATGACGGGGATAACACGGAAAATGTTGAAAAGCCGTCGCCCGACGAGGAGCATGCAAGGGCGGAGATAAACACGGGGATACGCATAATATCCGCATCGGACAGGGGCGATGAGCTGCTGAGAAAAGCCTTCGGGCTTGCAGGCTGAGCCCGGATGCTCTTACGAGCATCCACCCACCGCGTCAGCTTTTACCTGCTGTATTGTTTTATGCGGCTCCACCGATCGGGTCGGCACAATACTCCTTCCGTCACTCTTTCGGAGCGACTTAAGGGAGAACGCCCGACATTTCCGTATAATAAAAATTCTATATATAAAGGTATATGAAAAACAAAGGAGATAATTATGAGCAACAACATCATACTTGCAAAGAAGTATTCCACATATCTTAACGAGGTATATGCACAGAGCGCCTGCTCTGCGGCTCTCGAGAGCGACAGCACACTTGTCCGCGAGGGCGGCAGCGCCAGGGAGATCGTCATCCCCAGCATGACCATGGACGGCATGGCGGATTATTCCAGGCGCACGGGCTTTGTCAAGGGCAATGTGAACCTCACATGGAACACCGTTACCTTTGACTATGAAAGAGGCCGCCTTTTCGAGGTGGATGCGATGGACGATGCGGAGACACAGGGCATAGCCTTCGGCAGGCTGGCGGGTGAATTCATGAGGACAAAGGCTATCCCGGAGCTTGATGCCTATCGCTTTGCATCCCTGGCGGGAGCAGGGCTCACCCCCGCTGCCCCGGTGCAGATAACGGACGGCGAAGAGGCTGTTGCAGCCATAAGAGCGGGTGTTACGGCCATGGATGAAAGGGCTGTCCCCTACGAGAGCAGGATACTTTTCATATCAAATACCGTAAAGGGCTACATCGAGGATATGGACACCACAAAGTCCACCGCGGTCATGGGCAGGTTTGAAAAGGTGATAGAGGTGCCTCAGAACAGGTTCTACACCGAGATAGAGCTGAACAGCGGCGCAGGCGGCTCTGCAGGCGGTTACTCCCCTTCCGAGGATGCAGAGGAGATAAGCTTCATGATAGTTCATAAGCCTTCTGTGATATGCTTCACAAAGCATGCGGTCACAAAGGTGATACCCCCCGAGATAAACCCGGAGTCCGACGGATGGAGATATGCCTACAGATGCTACGGCCTCTGTACGGTGCTCCCCGGCAAGACAGGCGGCGTGTATACCTGTTGATCGGGGTCATAGGGGCGGATGTTTTTCAAGCATCCAGTCCCCTTGTGGGGTGCGTGCAATGTCCGCGAACCCGTCAGTAATCGGGGTCAAGGGGTCGCGACCCCTTGCAGGTGCGGGCAGCGCCCGCGAAC
>JAFPYQ010000301.1 GCA_017394475.1 Oscillospiraceae bacterium
AATTCAAGACCTTGAAGGATAACAGCACAAAATTCAACACCGTGGAGGTAGCAAAATGGGCCGGGTATTTTCTCGGAAAGGCTAAGGAATACGGCATTCCATGCATCATCTGGGACAACAATGAACGCTTGCCCGGAACCATACCTTTCGGGATATTCAACCGTGATGAACTTTCATGGAAGTTTGATGATGTGCGTCAGGCAATAATGAAGGTATATGAAGAGGAGAATACAGATGAAAAGAATTCCTAAGGACGAAATACTTGAAATGCTCAGAGGCGGACTTATAGTTTCCTGTCAGGTGCAGCATGACGATCCGTGTTATTCGGAGGACTTCGTTCTGAAAATGGCCAAGTCCGCTGAATGGGCAGGTGCCGTGGGCATAAGGGCGAATTCCCCCGAACAGATACGGCTCATTAAGGAAAATGTTGATCTGCCGATGATAGGACTTTTCAAAATATGGCATGATGATACAGATGTTTTCATCACACCCACACTTGATGCGTCAAAACAGGTATGGGTAGCGGGGGCAGAGATCATAGCAATTGACTGCACCGATCAGATCACTCATGAGGGCAGACCTGCATGGGAACTGCTCCCGGCAGTGAAAAAGGAACTTCCCGATGCACTAATATTTGCGGATGTATCCAATTATGATGAGGCAGCAAGAGCTGTTGAGATGGGAGCGGATATAGTAGGTCCCACTCTCTACGGCTATACAGAGCAAACAAAGCATATAACACAGCCAGATCTGCGTGCGTTTGCAAGAATGTGCCGTGATATGGGAGATAAGGTGTTTATGATAATGGAGGGGCACATCTATACTCCCGAGGATGCAGTCAAATGCCTGTATCTTGGTGCGGATGCGGTAGTTGTAGGCAGTGCCATAACACGCCCCCATCTTATTGCAAAGCGTTTTACCGATCTTATATCGGGACTCAAGGATGACTGGAGAATTGCAGAGAGAAGCAAGCACTGAAAGATCATACATGGAGGGGCTCATGGTAAAGTTTGACGTGGAAGGCGGGCAGAATGTCGAGGTAAGCAAGAAGATAAAGTGTGAAAAGCCGCTTGTTATGCAGCTTGAAATAATGGAACGGTATACAGAGGTACACAAACGCTTTTCGGATGCATCGAAGGAACGCCGTGAGATAGAGTGCCTGAAGGTCATATATCCCGTGATGTTCCGTAAAAATGAGAGTACAGACCTTATTTCGGGCAGGCTTGATTTTTTACCGATCGGATTCGGTACGGTAACTTCTGTAGGTGGAGTGGGGCATTATTGTGTGTTTTCCAAGCTGAAATCGTTTCAAAAGGATATATCCGTACTTGGAGAAAATTATTCCGAACGTGTAGACAGGCTCTATGAATACTGGCTGGAGAATGATCTCAAGACCGAGTACTGCCGAAGAACATTGACGGAAACCACCATCGGAAGGTTTATTGATGTAAATTATCCTCTGATAGCAACCGCACGCCTTTCGGGTATGATGCTTGATTATCCGAAACTTCTTGATAACGGCATATCCGGGCTGAAGACGATGATAGAAGATAAACTGAAAACAGACACGGATAATGAATTCTACATAACAGGCATTGAATGCCTTGACCTGTTCTCACGATGTGCTTTATACCTTTCGGAACAGGCAAAAAGTGAAATGCAGGCTTTGGGAAAAAATAATGAAAAACGCCGCTCAGAACTTGAACGAATGGCTCAGGCTCTGCGAAATATCAGTACAGACAAGCCCGGGACATTTCACGAGGCATTGCAGCTTTTGTGGCTGTATGCCATGCTTTCGGGAGTGATAAACTACGGACGACTTGATGATCTTCTTGGCACCTATCTTGTAAACGATCTTGATAGTGGAAAACTTACCGAGGAAGAGGCATACGAATATATCAAGTCGCTGTGGACAATGATAGAAAATCGCCGCACGACAGTAAACGGTAGAGTGATAGTAGGGGGGCGGGGCAGAAAGCATCCGAAAGAAGCCGATCGTTTCCTGCATATCGCAATGAAGGTATGCCATGACTGCCGCTATGTTGAGCCACAATTCACCTTGCGTTTTGACGAAAATACCGATGAACAGACATGGGATGAGGCACTTGATGCTATCGGGAGCGGAGCTACATATCCCACATTCTACAATGATACTGTAAATGTCCCTGCTGTCTCTTTTGGCATGAGGGTAGATGAAAGGGCAGCTGAAAGATATGTACCCTTTGGCTGTACCGAATTCGTGCTGTGGGGACAGAGTACGGGAACGCCCAACATATGCATAAATCTGCTGAAGCTGCTCAACATCTATATGAATGATGGTATCGATCCTTTTGACGGAGTGAACAGGACAGGTGAGGCTATATTGCCGAAAATGTCGGAGATAAAAAGCTTTGAAGAATTCTATAACGGCTACAAGCGTTTTCTTGACTATTATATGGATCTTTCAGCCGATGCACAGTATAGTTCATATGGGATAATGAATGAACAGGTTGGATTTTTGTTCAACAGTATACTGATGGATGATTGCATCGAACGTGGAAAAACGCTCCTTGATGGCGGAGTGCGCTATCTCGGCGGCACCTGTGAGACCTATGGCAATATAAATACATCAGATTCTCTTTATGCGGTGAAAAAGCTGGTATTTGAGGATAAAAAGATCACGCTGCAGGGGCTTTGCACCGCAGTAAGGAATAATTTCAAAGGATATGAGGATATTCGCCGTCTGTGCCTTGACTGCGATAAATACGGCAACGATCTTGACACGGCAGACAGTATGGCAAATGACCTTTATGAGTATGTTTCACAAGGGATAAGAAACAGGGGCATAGAAAAGGGTATGCAGTATTTTCTGATAGTGATTAGTAATAATTCGCTGAACACCGAATGGGGTGCGACTACATCTGCATCTCCCGATGGAAGACTTTCGGGAATGTATATGAATCCCGCGAATAATCCCCAGGGGGGAGCAGATAAAAACGGTCCCACTGCAATGCTCAATTCTCTGACCCGCTTTGACCCGAAATACCACGCAGGTTCGGTACAGAATATAAAGTTTTCAAAAGGTATGTTCAGGCAGCACAGAAAAGTTATAAAGGCACTGTTCAAGGCATATTTTGCAAAGGGCGGCTGCCACCTGATGGTAACTGTGGTAGACAGCGGTGCTCTTGAAGATGCGGTCATACATCCGGAAAACTATCCCGACCTTATAGTAAGGGTCGCTGGGTATTCCGCGGTGTTCGTTGACCTTGACCCTGCCGTACAGCAGGAAATACTCAGCAGAACACTGTATGACGAGAAAAATTCATGGATATGAATGATATAGATATTTTTGATATAGAACGCTTTGCGATACATGACGGCGAAGGCATACGCACAGTTGTATTCTTACAGGGCTGTCCGTTAAGATGTAAATGGTGTGCAAATCCCGAATCACAGACTGTCGGCAGAAAAATTCTGTTCTTTGAAAGGAAATGTGTGGGCTGCGGAAAGTGTGCAGATATATGCCCGAACAATGCAGTAAGTCTGTTCGGCGGTAAGGCAAAATGTGACAGAAGAATATGTACTGTATGTGGTAAATGCTCGGAATACTGCCCACAAAATGCAATAAAGCTATCGGGGAGAAAAATATCTGTTGATGAGCTTTTCGGTATAGTATGCCGTGATCTTGAATACTATTGGGAAAGTGGCGGAGGGGTCACTGTTTCGGGCGGTTAATGCCTTTTGCAGTTTGAAAAGCTGCTTCCGTTTCTTGAAAAATGCAGGAAGGCAAAAATACATATCGCTGCAGAGACTTGCGGCCATGTGAGCGAGGAATGTATCAGAAATGCGGCAGACTATATAGATATGTTCCTTCTTGATATAAAGACTCTTGATAAAGAAAAATACAGGCTTTATACCGGCGGAGATCATGATGTTTATATGAGAGCTGTTGAAGCGCTCTGTAAGGTGGCAGAGGGGCGCATAATCGCAAGGATACCTGTTATACCCGGCTTTAATGATACGGATATATGCGATATATTGCGTTTTACTGCGGATAAGGACATAAAAGAGGTACATCTTCTTCCTTATCATACCTTAGGAATGGAAAAATATACAGCATTGGGCAAAGAATATGAATTGGAATGTAAAGAAGCACTTGATGCTCAGACTCTCGAAAAATATCTGCCACTGGGAAAAGAACTGGGAATAACTGTAAGGATAGGTGGATAATGATGGAACAGATCGGTAAATGGATATTTGACAGCGTGGGTTTGCCCGCATTTGATTATACCGGTAAATTGCCCTATACACATACACTTGCAAATGGCAACAGGCTAAAATTGCCTGAGGATCCGTGGTTTCTGATTGGAAATTACAGGCTCACGCTTTTTACTCATGTTAGCGGAGAATATGAATTGCTGAG
>JAFPYQ010000302.1 GCA_017394475.1 Oscillospiraceae bacterium
CTGACACAATATCTCAGCACACCAGCCTGTTGTGAAAACCGCGAGCCTCTTTTTCATTGCAGAACCTCCCCATAGATGTAAGCACCGGATGTTTAAACAGTCAATTCTGTTAAATGTCAACGGTATACTGACCGTATGGAATTTATATATGATACCTTATTGTCATCATCTATCTCATAAATGACAAAATTCATCTCATTCCCCTCATAGGTCTGATAAAAGATCATAGCAGGCATATCGTGTTGTTTACCTGTATAGAAACCTACAGAATGCAGGGAATCATCATCTGCATCGGGGATGCCCAGAACAAAATCATCAAGTCCGTAGTACATTTCAAACTGGCCTTCATCCGTGGCTTTCTGCAGATCAGCGGGAAGATCTGTTATCTCCTCATGATAATATTTTTCTTTTATCTTTCCTGCATCAGAGCCGAACGTAATTCCGCCGTACAAATGGCTGTCCAAGGAATCGTCATAGATATTTATCATAGTCATGAGCCTTTCGCCGCTGTCTTCCGTGGTCTCTTTTTTAAGGTCTGACTTATGATCTGCAACAACTTCATTCACGCTGCCGCTTACATCACCGAATCTGATCTCGCTCTTTCCGTATTTGTAGACAAGAAGGCCTTCATATTCGCTGGTTGAATCAGGCTCACCCATAACAGCTTTTACCTCATCGGTAGTCATTCCGAATTCCAGTCCTTCAACAACGCAGAAATCTATCGGCAGACCCTTCTTTTCATCGGTGGGAACGCTGTCATCCTTTTTTGACGTAGTTTCCGATGCCTCTGTTTCGCTTTCAACCTCAGACTTTTCGGTGATCTGCGCCCCGGTGGTCTCTTCGGTCGCTGCTTTTGTCACTGTGGATGCAGTTGTGGAAGCAGAGGATGTGGTCTGTGCAGGCTCCTTTCCCGATGAACATGAAGCCAGCAGCACGGCTGCTATAAATGCTGTAATACTCTTTTTCATCATCATTCTCCTGTTTTATCCGAATAGTTTTAACTATTAAGGCATCTCACAACATATTATAACAGATTTTTTACGCATAATCAAGTAAATTATCCTGTCAATGCAAAAAAATACGATGTGGTAAGATCAGAATGCGCTTGTTATTTACTGTTGATACGAAAGCAGTGGTTTTCCGGCGGTCAGCGGTAAGTGATCTGCCTGCAGTAAATGATCATCGGATAAAATTCATGAAAACATCTTGATTTTTATGTTTTTGAAGAGTATAATATAGTTAGCTTTTGCTAATTAAATGCTTACGGAGGAATATATGTTCAGAACTACAGTAACGATAGACGGCATGATGTGCGGTATGTGCGAGAGCCATGTCAATGATGCCGTCCGCAAACAGATAAATATCAGGAAGGTAACCTCATCCCACAAAAAGGGAACGACAGTCATCATCAGTGATGACAGGATCACCCCCGAACAGATAAGCAAGGCGCTTGATGACACAGGCTACAAAGTGACGGATGTGGAATGTGTGCCCTATGAGAAAAAGGGGCTTTTTTTCCTGTAAAACGGATCACCGGATGAAAAGGGGCGAACGGAATGGATCAGAACATACCGATAGAAAAGTGGCTGATAAAAACACTGGGGCGGAAAACAGGCAGCCGTATCGCAGATATGCAGAAGAAAACAGCCCGTAGACTCATAAAAAGCATCACTGGTGAGAGCCGCAGCCGCTATAAGACCCTTTCGGAGACCATACTGCCCCGCATAGCGCTGTATAAGGCACTGCAGCAGGACAGCAGGCTATCTGCTAAGGCATACGGCATCACACGCAGTTATATGATACAGGTCATAGGGCGACAGAAGCACACAAGCACCGCTATTATGGAGAAATTCCCCGGGTTCTATCAGCTCTACAGCAGAATATTCCTGTGGATAATGAGGACTACTGATCTGCAAAAGAGCACACAACAGGCGGGAAAGGACTATTATGACATCACCATAACCGACTGCCTGTGGCACAATGCCTGCGTGAGATACGGCTGTCCCGAGCTTTGCAGAGCATTCTGCGAGGTGGATGACATAACCTACGGCGGCCTTGATAAACTGGGCTTCACCCGCACTCAGACTCTTGGCATGGGCGGCACCTGCTGCGACTTCCATTTTTACAGAAAACGATAAACCATTATCCCGGTTTACCGGTAAAAAACTTTTTTCTCAAAATCCCGAAAAAACACTTGACAAAAAAAGCAAGATGTAGTATAATCGATATAGTTAGTTTATGCTAACTATATTTTTACACATTTCGTTAGCTTACGCTAACTATTCTATTGTTTTTTGGAGGAACTATGACAGCAGTAATATATTGGAGCGGTACAGGCAATACAGAGGCAATGGCTCAGGCAGTCGCTGAGGGTGCGGGAGTTTCCGCAGTAAGCGTTTCTGATTTCAGCGGTAATGTGGCTGATTATACATCTCTTGCACTGGGATGCCCCGCTATGGGCGATGAGATACTTGAAGAAGATGAGTTCGAGCCCTTCTTCTCCGGGATCGAAGGCTCTATCTCCGGCAAGAAGATCCTGCTTTTCGGCTCCTATGACTGGGGCGACGGCGAATGGATGAGAAAATGGGAGGAAAGGGTAAAGGCAGCAGGCGCTGTGCTCCTCAATGATGCAGGTGTCATAGCGAACCTTGCTCCGGATGATGACAAGCTCTCTGAGCTCAGGGAACTGGGGAGACAGCTTGCAGGATGAAAAACGTAGTAGTCGTTGGCGGCAATGACTGTATGGCTTGCAAATACAAGGAGATCTGCGGCAAGTACAAATGCAAGGCTAAGGTGTTCACACAGATGCCTGCGGATTTTGAGAACAAGCTGGGCAGTCCTGATCTTGTGGTGGTGTTCACCAATACCTGTTCTCACAAGATGGCTAATATAGTGATACGGAAAGCGGCAAGGCAAAATTTTTCCGTGGCAAGGATACACAGTGCAAGTGCCTCGGCACTGAAAACTGTGCTTTCCGAATACTGCGGATAGCTTCACGGCCATAGACCGCCCCCTGCTTTCGGGCATATTATGACGACCCCCATGATAGTGATAACACAAAGAATAAAGCCGGCTCTCTCTATGAGCCGGCTTTGTTCTGTTACAGTTTACAGAATATCTCCACAGCGCGGCACACGAAAGCGGCTGTTCCGCTGCCTCCTGCTGCATCTATATTTTCTGTGAATTCTCCACCGGATGCGTACATTTTTCCAAGTCCTGCAAGTATCTCATCGGTGCAGGTGTAATAATGTGCGGTTATGAAGCTCTGCAGTTCTCCTACAAGGTCCTGCACCTCCCTGTCTGCGGGATCGCGGTCTTTAAGGCTCCCGAAGCGGACAAAATGTTCCATCATTTTCTCCGCCAGCCTGCCCTCAGTCTGCTCGGTGCGGCCTTTGCACCTTTCCTCGGATTCCTTGTATTCCGCGGTACCGCCCCATTGTTCCCGAGCACGCTTTGCGTATTCTTCCAGCTTGCTTTTGTCGAAAACGGAAAAATCCTTCTTTGTCATGATATGCTCCACTCCCCTTTTCCTGATATCCTCCGCATAGGCGATAAGCTCATCAAGATGCTCCCGCCGCATTTTCAGCAGTTCTATCTGCTGTGTAAGTGCCTTCCGGGCATCAAAGTCCTCATCATTCATGATGAGCATTATCTCTTTCAGCGGGAATTCAAGCTCTCGGAACAGCATTATCTGCCGCAGCTTCCTCAGGGTCTCATCATCATACAGGCGATACCCTGCATCGGTGACAGCAGCGGGAGCAAGCAGACCTATCTTGTCGTAATACTGCAGCGTCCTCACGCTTATGCCGGATATTTCCGCTGCCTCATGTACCGTCAGCATATCATTTATCATCCCAGAAATCCTCAGTACATTTCAGGATA
>JAFPYQ010000303.1 GCA_017394475.1 Oscillospiraceae bacterium
CATATATCACATAAGAAGTGTACAGAACAGTGTTACTGCTCCATAATAAAACAAATCAAATTGTGATTATGCACATATTTCAAAAGTCGCACTGATTCTCGAAAGCTTGTTGAGAGTAATAAAATCCGTTGATGAGGACACTGCGGAAGAAGATGTTGCACAGCCCGCAGAAACAGAGGTATCGGCATATGAAACACCGGCGGATGAAGCTGCGGCGGACGGTGAGGCTACATCGGTACCATCCACGGGAAATATCCCTGCCTGTGCAGCAGCAGCGGCTGTGGTCCTGGGTGCTGCAGGGGCAGCTGCGTTTAAAAAGCGCAGGTAAAATGTAACATTGCCATAACAAAAGCGGCATATCAGGATGATATGCCGCCGTTTTTTTTGAGTTTATTATCCGGTCTGTCGATTGCTTCCTTTTTTCAGCAAAATGATAAGGACAGATAACACAAGGATCAATGAAATATATAATCTGATGAAACAATTGAATTAGTCCACTTTTTACTTGATTATATCGCTGGAATCTGTTATAATAGATAACAGACATACTTGATATACCCTATCCCGACATAATAAAAGGAGGCAACTATGCACAGCCTGGATACATACAGATTATATGCTGATGAGAAGACCTTTTCATTTGCAGTAAGGGTCAGAGTTGTTATGAAAGAAAAAGTGGATATCCATGCCCTTGACAGAGCGGTTAACCGTGCCATCAGGCGATATCCGTATTTTGCTGTGAAGGTAAGGCTCGATGATGACGGTGCATATATCCTTGTCCCGAATGTAAGCCCTGTGGCGGTCATCACATCATCAAAAGTCCTGCCGAAGCTTGGCAGCAGGGAAGTGAACGAGCACCTTGCCTTTGTAGACTGTAAGGGAAGAAACATATTCTTCAACATCAGTCATTCTCTCTGCGGTGGAAAGGGCTTCATGCCCTGGGTAATGACCAATGTTTACGAATATGTGCGTGAAAGATACGGCACAGAGCCCTTCGCCCCCGGAATAAATAAATGGGACAGCGAACTGCTGCCCACCGAGACAATGGAGCCTTCGCCTGAGACATTGACCGATGAACCTCCCATATATGAATACAAGAGCAAAAAGCCCGTTGTGATGATAGGGGATTATATGAACGGGATGTATAACCCCTTTGCAAGGCATCCCAATTACAGGATATTTGCCATAAAGCAGGCGGATCTCCTGCCGTTTATAAAAAACAATGATTCCAGTGTAGCATCCTTCTTCCTTATAGCTATGGCAAAGACGATGGATAAGGTGCTGCCGCCTAAGAACAAGGTCATCGGCGGAGAGATCGCCCATAACCCGAGGGAGAGCCTGGGAATCCCGGATGCCCACGTTGACATACTCAGCCATGTGCATATAGACTATGAAAGAGAAATGCTTGGTCAGAGCATAGAAAAGCTGGGCACCATGACAAGAGGGCAGATAATACTCCAGACAGACCCCAGTGTGAGCCACGGTCAGCTGCGCAGGCAATTAGGATTCTATGAGGAACTGGACAAGATAAAGGGAATTGCAGAGAAACGCAGATACTATGCGGCGCACGACCCGTCCTCGGGAAAGGAAGCTCAGCACGGAACATACATCGTCAACTATACAGGCAATGTAGACTGGGGCGAACTGGCGGATTATGTGGATTCCTATGTGATCATCGTGGAGGGTCATCTGCTGCTGGAGATAACATCCCTTGCGGACAAGATATTCGTGAGCTTCATGCAGCTCATAGATACGGATAAATATGTCGATGCGTTCAGGAGCGTGCTGGATGAGATGGGTATACCCTGTGTTGTGAAGGGACCATATAACAAGAATATGACAAAACATCTGCTGCCCGTAAAATGATGATGAAGGAACAAAAGGAACATGGATAAGATACTTCAGGAGATACAATCGAAGATACAGACCGCCATCAGGGATAATATGCCCGAGATCTCCGCGGATGAGCTGGAAGAGGGCGGCAAAGTCTATTATATGAACGGCAAGAATGGCACGGAGTTCGACTGGTTCGTAAATGAGCATCTGCCGTCATTTATGGTGTTCTATGATGATGAGGAGAACCTGGGGGCGGCAAAGGCCTCTGTCTATACCGACGGCGGAATGATCATCTATCTGTTTGACGATCACGGCAGGAACATGAAAAAGGAAGTAAAGACCTTCCTTGACATATCCGAAGCCGAAATACTGAGACTGGCAGCATATCTGAGGCTGGCGGGGGATGAAAAAAAGGTCTGGGATGCAGCCCTTGACAGACTTGATGATATCACGGTAGATGAAGCAGCAGTCAGTGAGTTCATGGAGCTGAAAAAGTACTGTGAGCCCTCTATCCGCCGCAAGGAGCTTATGGGCAAATTTTGCGTTGTTTCTAAGAAAGTGACAAGAGAGGGCTGGAAGGTAGGCTTTATGCTGAGAGAAGACCCTGCCGATGATGAGGACAGCGGATGGCAGCTTTTTGCAGGAGATGAGGACGATGAGTACACAAATAACATAGATAATGTGGAATTGTGCCCGCTCTATTCCATAACGGGCATTGATCCTGCATTGATGGGCTATATTGAAAGCCCTGCAGGTACGAGCCTTGTCCGTGTATCCTCAGATAAATTTGAGGCGGACAAGGGCCAGCCCGTATTTATGGAAAAGTGGAAATGATCGGATCACCTGTTTGCAGAACGGTGACTGTATCTCGCAAGCCCCCGCAGGCATACACTGTTTATGATCGGAGTGACATATTTGCCAGGAAAGATAATTCAGGATAAGATCACAGGCGAGCTCAGATGCCGCTGCTTCAAAAGATGCGGCGGTTGCCAGCTCGATGAGCCCTATGCTGATCAGACAGAGCGCAAGCAGCAGCGGGCACAGCGCATGCTGTCAAAATTTGCCCCTGTAAATGCGATAATACCCATGGACAGTCCCTACAACTACCGCTGCAAGGTGCAGACAGTCTATGGTTATGACAGATATAAGCGGATAATATCGGGCATATATCAGTCATCGAGCCGCAAACTTGTAGCAGTGGATGACTGTATGCTGGAGGATGTGCACGCAGCCACCATTACGGCCACAGTGAGAAA
This sequence comes from Oscillospiraceae bacterium, assembly GCA_017394475.1. Lineage (GTDB taxonomy): Bacteria > Bacillota > Clostridia > Oscillospirales > Ruminococcaceae > Huintestinicola. The sequence goes on from JAFPYQ010000303.1 coordinate 3,093, forward strand.
ACTCATGAAGGATATGCGAATAACGCCCTATGATATCTCCACAGGGCAGGGCATACTCCGCCATACTCTCATACGCACCTCACAGACCACAGGTCAGGTGATGCTGGTGGTGGTGACCGCATCTGCCATGCTGCCCGCAAAGAACAATTTTGTAAAGGCAATGCTCAGAGCCCATCCCGAAATAACTACCATAGTGCAGAACATCTGCCCCGACGGCATGCCTCTTACTCTGGGCAGCCGCAGCAATATCCTATATGGCAGAGGATATATCGAGGATGAACTTTGCGGGTGCAGGTTTCGTATATCTCCTGCATCCTTCTATCAGGTGAATCCCGTGCAGACAGAAAAGCTGTATACCTGTGCAGTACAGGCGGCGGGCATCAGAGAGGGCACAAAGGTCATCGATGCCTACTGCGGCACGGGCACTATCGGCATAATATGCGCAAAAAACGGCGCAGAGGTCACAGGCGTTGAACTAAACACCTCCGCCTGCCGCGATGCTGCTGCCAACGCAAAGCTGAACGGCCTTGAAAATATACGCTTCTTCAATGATGATGCAGGCAGGTTCATGCAGGAGATGGCTGCCCGCGGTGAGAGCTGCGATGTGCTCATTATGGACCCGCCCAGGGCTGGAGCAGGCAAGGAGTTCATATCATGTGCGGTAAATCTTTCTCCGGAAAAGATAGTATATGTCTCCTGCAAGATAGAGACCCTCGAACGTGACATTAAGCTTTTCAGGCAGCAGGGTTACAACGCATCATACATACAGCCCGTGGATATGTTCCCCCATACTGTTGGGATCGAGACAGTGGTGCTGTTGGACAGGGCAAAAGGTCAATGACATGATAAGCATCAGAATGTACAGGCATGGGACACGCAGTCCTTTTCTCCTGATGATGACACGGTGCCTGTTTACATACTGAACGTTAATCCCTGACACGGATATCGGTCCATGTCGGGGCGTTCGTTTTTTACTTCAATATGTTTATCTGTCGGTATTCTGAATACTTGCTTATTCCATAGCTGCCAGGCATTCATCTATCGTAACAGGATACTGATCTACCTTAGCACCCAAGATGGGGTCTGTGAGTACAACGCCGTCACTGTTTACAAAGATGGTGCAGGGTACTGATGTTACATTTTTAAGGAATGTCATATCATCACTGGGGAGGATGTTTTTGTATCCGCAGCCGTTTTCGGAAAGGATCTCAATGGCCTTATCAACCTTTTCTTCCTTGTTGCCGTCGCATACGAGACCTATTATTGCACAGTCCTTAGCCTTGAATTCTTCTGCCATCTCACCAAGCTCGGGAAGCTCTTTCTTGCAGGGATCGCAGTATGTGCCCCAGACATTGATCATAGTGACCTTGTTTTCACCGAACAGTTCCTTGGATGAAACGGTGTTGCCGTCAAGATCGGTGGTCTCAAAGGAAATCACATCGCCTGCCTTGACAGTCTTGAGCTCGTCGGGGCGGGGCTCGGAGAATGTGAAGCATGAGAGGAAGGTATCCTTGTCGGTGCTTATTCTTACAAATTCATCATAGAAGTCGCCCATGTTTTCCTTGTGGTTCTCTGCATTTTTCTCCACATCATCGGTCTGTACGAGGTAGAAATCGGTGTGCCCCTTTGTGCAGATCTTTTCGCAGGATGCTACAGCGGAAGAAGACAGGGATTCGTTGATGATGGAGATAAGCTCATCCTCTGTTCTGCTGCTGTCGATATTGTATATGTAGAAAATATCCGAAGTGATATTATGTGTCCAGTCCTCCCAGCCCTTGCGGGGTGCCTTGGGAGCAGGCTCATCATTCATCATCGCATCCATCCACTTGTCGGAATACTCATCGAAAAGTTCAATGTCTTCATCAGCCACAGCGTAATAACCCATGGAGAAATAGCAGATGTAAGGATCATCTTTCAGTTTTCTTCCATCGAAAGTAAGAATACCTTTCAGGTTATCGGGCCTGTATTCAGGGCACATAAATACCTTGAAGCCGTATGCGGGCAGATCCCATGTATAATCATCTTCATCGCTCTTTGCGGTGCTGCTGCTCTTAAGAGTTATCTCGGTGACGCTGCCTGCGGCAGTGTATTCATTCTCATCATCCTCAAAGCCTTCGGGAACTGCCAGTATATGGACAATGTATTTTCCCTTGGGAAAATCGAAGACTGTTTCGCCCTTCTCATTCGTATTGCCCAGAACACACTGGTCATCGGAGCAGAACTGGATCGTAACGCCCTTTACAGGAGCACCGTTTTGATCATTGACGATGACCTTGTACCCTTCTGATGCAGCCTTTTCGGTCTCTGCCGCTGCTGTCACATCAGCGCTTGCCAGGGTCTCAGCCTGTACTGTAAAGGGCTTGTTTTCGGTCTTGTTGCTGCAGCCTGCAAAAAGTGCTGCACACATAAGAACTGCTGAGATCCCGCTTATTACCTTAGTATTGTTGTTTTTCATAATTACACACCCATTTCAATTTATTTCATCTTTACGATGTAGTTCCTTTCAACAGCATCTATATTAACACAAAACCGCAGTATAGTCAATGATCAGATCACCTCGTAAATGTAGCCGAAACGACACTTCGGGGCAAAAGTGTAAACGAAATCGGAAAACTGGTTGTTTTTTTTTGATGTTGCATTCTTTTTTTTGATGTGGTATAATCATATATAAATCAAGGCAGTCATGCAGGCATACGGTTTCAAGGCCGATATGTCCGAGAGTGAGATTGTGGCGGAGCTTATGAAGATGTACAAGAAACTGACTGAATAGACCGTTGGTGCCGCAGCAAAACAGCCTGAAAGAACAGAGACCATACAGGAAAGGGGAATAACATGGAATATTTCAGGAATGAGAAGATCGCAGACGGATGCTATATGATATCCTATGCCTTTACAGCAGCGCCCCCTGCACTGTGCTACCTTGTGACAGGGGATGACTGCACCTTGCTCATAGATACCATGCTGGGCTTCGGGAACTTGAAAAAATACTGTGCATCCATCACCGACAAGCCCGTGTATGTGATAAACACCCATGCCCATTTTGACCACTTCGGCGGGAATTTCCACTTTGACTCATGTATCATGCCCCATAAGGATATAGCCTTTTTTATGGGTCAGTTGGGATATACAAAGGAACAGGTGGCGGAGCTCGCAAGACAGCAGTCCCTACCGGAATATAAGGATATGATATGCACCGATGATTTCGCGGATGTGTCCCCTATAAAGGTCTATCCCGTATATGGCGGCGATGTGTTCGACCTGGGCGGTACGGTGCTGGAGGTCATAGATGCGGGCGGCCACACGGCGGGCTCTGTTGTGCTCCTGGACCGCACCCACCGCATACTTTTTTCGGGGGATGCCTGCAACGGCAATACCTTGCTTGAATTTGACAATTCCCTGTCCATCCCCGAATATATGGACACCCTGCTGCGCCTGAAAAATCATCAGTCGGGATTTGATATGGTATACGGCGGGCATGAGGTGTTCGACAGCAGCATCATCGACGAGG
>JAFPYQ010000304.1 GCA_017394475.1 Oscillospiraceae bacterium
ATGTTTTTTAGCATCATAGATGCTTCGTCGGATAGCTCCGACGCGGCAGAGATCAGATGATGATCGCATGGTTTGTCATAAAATATGTAACAGCATAAAGGCAAGCGGTAGCTGCTGTGCCTTTGTGATGATCGGTGACAGCGTGGATTTTCAGCATAGAACCAAGTACACATGGGGTTCACTCCTTATCCTGCATATTTCTTACTTTGATTCAGCTACATTTATTACACTTATATATTGTTTCCTAACGACAAGGTTATCATCAATTTATGAAATGTGTTGAAGCTTAATACTCCTTGTTGATTATACAACTGCCGTTCTCAGACAAGTATGTGATGTTTCCGTCCTCATCCCAATGGATCGTTTTAATATATCTGTTGTGATCATCCTTTTCATCATATGCTTTGAGCCTTCCGTTTTTGTGCCATTTGTATAATTTGCCGACAAAGCCGTATCCCTCCATGATACAGTAAGTAGAAACAACGCCGTTATCATAAAAACAAACATACTCTCCGTCACCGTAACCGTCGGTATAATGCTCATACCAGGAAATCATATCACTGTCATAAAAACAATCATATAAAAGACCAGTGAATAGCTTACCTCCTAATTCGGGGTCTTTGTCATAAAGCGGAGTAGTTTCATCGTCCCAGCAATACATGATATTTTCATCATATCTTACACCGTGCTTTTTCACATATTCAGGCGATAATAGCTGCGGGGTAAAATTTAATTCATCGTCATACATAGTGTGTCCCTCCGTTTTACTGATAATTCTTAAAAAGTGAATATGAGTAATTATACCACAATCAGCCCTGATTTTCAATCCACAATATGAAAAAAACGGGAGCAACCCTGAGCGGGTCGCACCCGTTACAATACCGTCAAATCAAATCTTGATCTTATCAGAGAAGTCACCGTTGATAACGTAGTAAACTGATGCTGATAGTATATGGGATACGATGTGATCGGGTGTGCAAATAGGAAATATCAGTTTTATTCGCTGACGTTACACCAATTTTATCTTCGATGAGCAGCCCTTCTGTTTTATAGAGAATATACATCTGTACCATGATATCCCGGCTGACAAGTCGGGATATGGTGTTTTCGGGGGTTGTGACAGAGGGTATTTCTGTGTAATATATACAAAAAGTACAAAAAGTGCATTATTTACACAGATAATAAGTGCAGTTAAATATATCTGATAATTTCATTAAAGATTAAATGGCAGTAAAATCTATAAAATCGTAATATATTGAAAAGAGTGATTTTTGGGTATAAACACTAATAAATGCAATATTTGATATATAATAAATATAATATAAAATTATCACACTGCAATAATTAGTGATTTGTTCTCTGAAACCAGTGCGAGAATTTTAGAAACGGACCATTGCCGCGAAAATTTTTGTGCAAATTGACAGACGAACCTAAAATGGAGGGGTATCAAATATCCTAATTGCCAAATTCACTTTTTTAGAGTCTGAAATATCCGAAAATCATTGACAAGGAGAGGAAAATAGAGTATACTATATATCAATAGGTTACGTTTATTGCTGCACCTATGATCAAAGACTTAGCCAAAGAGGATACTTCCGCGCTGATATTTCCGAATCAGTGATCTTCGAGGCAAAAACCCGGGCAGTAAGGCACTTCCGAACCTTACCGCCCAACGGACACCCGGTAGAGACATATATAACCGACAGAAAAGTTTACTGACGCAAATCTTAATAAACGGGAGATGAACTATGCAGTTTGAGAGATCTGTAAAAGGCTCTGCACAGTTACTTTCACCGCAGGGTCAGGAATGAACTCAAGTCAATAGGGGTCACCTTAGGGCTTGAGTTGTTTTTTTGCCTGTTTTTGTCAGTTCTGTCAGGCAGATACTATATTTCGACCATACTATATGCTGTCCTGTGACTTTTTTCTCCAAAACCTTGAAATATACGTTGAAATATGGTAGAATAGTAGTAACTTGTCTTTTGCGCGGGGATGTTCCCGCTATGGTATGTCAATATCAGAGGATAGTCGCTTCCCGACAGACGGAAGTGCCCTGTATCCTTGTTCATATATCGCAGATAAGGGGAACCTAATGCTGTTCAAAAAGATGAAAACCAGTTTTATAAGCAGCCTTACCGCGCTTATATCTCTGTTCAATGTTATACTGATGCTGCTCTTTGTGGGGATGACATTCTTCATGATAAAGGGCAATGTGGACAGGAACGTGCAGCTAGTAATGAACAACTCTGCCCTCACTGCCACGCGCTCCTATGATACATTCCTCTCCAACAGCTCGCTTACCATGAAGCTTTTCCTTTCCAACCCCAATGTGGAAAGGTTCTTCACCGAAACAGATGATGAAAGCGTTTACAAGGACGCATCTGCCGAAATAACGCAGCTCATTTATGACAATACGGACTTTGAGGATATATGGCTCGTTTCCTCAAATGGCGGCTGCGTCAACAAATACGGCAAGTGCATGATATCCGAAACAGGGCTCATAGATATCCCACTGAGAAATGAGCGCACCGTTTCTGTAGGATCATATTACAGCGATGCTCTGGGCGTCATCTTCTACAGGCCCATCACCATACGCACCGAGCAGGTGGGCTTTATCTATGCGAAGATGAACCAGTCCAATCTGGGGAACTACATAAACGCATCCATCAGCGGCGAGGGTGCATACTGCATGCTGCTGGGCAACAATTCCGAGGTCATCTATGCGCCCAACGGGGCTCATGATATCCTGAACGGCTCTGATGTGTCCATGTCGGATGTCAAGACCGCTCAGATAGGCAAGCTTTTTTCCTTCAACAACGGGAAGACGAGACATTTCTACTACAACAACCGTCTGGCATCCGGGTGGGTGCTGTCTATGCTTTATGACGGTGATGTGCTGAACGGTGATTTCAACAGGAGTTTCACACAGCAGCTCATCGTCCTTGTGTGCCTGTTCATCCTCGAACTGATAGCCACACTCAATGCCATACGCCATCATGCAAAGGATATCCCCGAGATCACCAGCTCCATTCAGCAGATATCCGATGGTAACTACAATTTCCGCATCAATTCCAGGTCCGAGACAGAGATAGGTCAGATAGCCCGTTCCGTGGATGAACTGGCGCAGCAGCTGCAGGACAAGAATGCGGTGATAGATGACTATGTGAACCTTGATGCCACCACAGGGCTATATAACCGCTACAAGATGTATGAATACCTGCAGGACCTTGCAGACGGCATAGATGAGGACAGGCGGCAGTTTGCCCTGCTGTTTCTGGATATTGACAATTTCAAGTGGGTCACCGAGACGCTGGGTCATAAGCAGGGCGATGAATTCCTGCGCATATTCGGCCAGAGGGTGAAGAATGTCGCTCCCAAGGTGTTCAGGTTTTCCGGCGATGAATTCGTGGTCATATCCGAATTCAATGAGGACTATGATTCCCTTCATGAGCTCATAAGGAACATCAAGGAGCAGTTCATCGACCCCATAGAGATACTGAACAACAAGCTCTATGCCCATTTCTCCGTGGGTATATCCATATATCCCGATGATGATACCAATCTGGATATGCTGCTCAGGGATGCGGATATCGCCATGCAGAGGGCAAAGGAAAAGGGCAAGGGACATACGGAGTTTTTCAGCGCCGTATTCCATCAGAACGTGCTCAACAAGTCCACCATCGCACAGTGTCTCAACGATGCGGTGGAAAAGGGCGAGCTCTACCTTGTGTTCCAGCCTATAATATCCGTTGCCAACGGTGATATACACGGCTTTGAGGCACTGGTGCGATGGGAGAGCAAGGAACTGGGCTATGTTTCGCCCGCAGATTTTGTCACCATAGCGGAGGAGACGGGTTCCATCGAAAAGATAGGTACATGGATATTCGAGAACGGCTGCAGGGCTCTCAAGAGCATGGTGCCCTTCAACCGGGATATCGTCATGTCCATAAATGTATCCGCTGTGCAGCTGCGTCAGCCCGATTTCATGAACAAGGTAGTGCGCACTCTCAGCATATTCGATATTGACCCGAAAAATCTACAGATAGAGATAACCGAGACCTCCTTCGTGAACATCGTCGATGAGGACGGCAACGCGGATAAGCTGACAAAGCTGGCTGATATGGGCATAGCCCTGGCGCTCGATGACTTCGGTACCGGCTATTCATCATTCAGCTACCTGAAGGATATGCCCATCAAGACACTGAAGGTGGATAAGAGCTTTGTTGATGAGATATCCAACAAATCCAAGGATTACAAGATCACCAACTCTATAATAGAAATGGTCAAGGGACTTGGCATTAAGACTGTTGTAGAGGGCGTTGAGAGCATCGAGCAGTACAAGATACTCTCTGATTTCGGCTGCGACTATATCCAGGGCTTTCTTATGTCCAAGCCTCTGAGCGAGAGGGATGCCCTTGAATTTGTAATAGAATATGAGGATCTCCACAAGCCCAATGAGCGGATACTCACCGCCAATTCCGACAGGCTTGCGAGAGAGAGGGAAAGAAGAAAAAGTAAGTAATGTTTATACTTGAAACATCGGCAGATTTTGATTCGGCTCACTTCCTTGCGGGGTATGAGGGCAAATGCTCCAATATCCACGGCCACAGATGGCATATTACCGCGCAGATAAGCGGCGATGTGCAGGAAAGCGGTCAGGAGCGGGGGATGGTGACGGATTTCGGCACCTTCAAGGCGGATCTGCGTGCAATAGCGGACAGCCTTGACCATGTGCTGATATATGAAAGGGGTTCGCTGCGGGACAAGACCCTTGAAGCACTTCATGAGGAGAATTTCAGGCTATATGAGGTGCCGTTCAGACCCACTGCGGAAAATCTGGCACAGTATATCTATGAGCTGCTGTGCGAAAAGGCATATTCGCCCGTGAGCGTGCGTGTTTATGAGACCCCCACCAATTCAGCGGAGTACAGACCGTGAGCGATAGTATAAGATACCGTGTAGTCGAGCTTTTCACCAGCATAAACGGTGAGGGAGAAAAGGCAGGGGAGTGCGCGGTTTTCATCCGCCTTGCAGGCTGCCCGCTGAGGTGCAGCTATTGTGACACGAAGTATGCCCTTTCCGAGGACTGCCCTCACACGCTGATGACTGCCGATGAGATAGAGAAGTATATCGAAAGGACGCAGATATACAATGTGACCCTCACAGGCGGCGAGCCGCTGTGTGCAGAGGGTGTCCATGAGCTGATAGAGCGACTGTGCAAAGCAGGCCACAGGGTAGAGATAGAGACCTCGGGCTGTGTGGATATCAGCGCGTTTACGGATATCACACCGCGCCCTGTGTTCACGGTGGATTACAAGCTGCCGTCGAGTAGAATGGAACATCGGATGGCGATGGTCAATTATACTGTCCTTGCCGGTGATGACACGGTGAAGTTCGTCATCGGCAGCAGAAAAGACCTTGAACGGGCGGCGGAGGTCATAGAGGAGTATTCGCTGTGTGACCGCTGTCATGTGCATTTTTCACCCATGTTCGGCGATATATGCGAGGATGGCTTCACCGCGCAGGACATAGTCAGATATATGACAGACAACCACCTGAACGGAGTGCGGCTGCAGTTACAGATACACAAGTTCATCTGGGATCCCGATAAACGGGGAGTATGATCAGGAAAGCCGCGGGGACGGCACCGGGGCTTTAAAGTAAAGGATTGAAGAGAAGATAATGGATCTTAATGCGATAGAACAGCATGTCAGAGGGATAATCGAGGCAATAGGCGATGATCCCGACAGAGAGGGGCTCAGGGAAACACCCTCCCGCGTGGCGAGGATGTGTTCTGAGATCTTTCAGGGCGTGAGCCTTTCCAATGAGGAGATCGCCCGCATGTTCAACAAGAGCTTTGACATCGAGCAGAGCTGCGATTACGGCGATTTCGTGCTGGTCAAGGATATCGAGAGCTTTTCATATTGTGAGCATCACATGGCGCTCATGTATGACATGAAGATAGCAGTTGCCTACATCCCCAACGGCAGGGTGTTAGGACTTTCCAAGATAGCCCGCATCGCGGATATGGCGTGCAAGAGG
>JAFPYQ010000305.1 GCA_017394475.1 Oscillospiraceae bacterium
ATGGCCTTTCTCTTGTCATCAAATTCCTCGTTCATGTGGGCTATGAAGTACCAGCAGGTGTCCCTGAAACCGTCCCAGTTCAGGTATTCTCCCACTATATCCAGCCATTCTGTAGAGTACATGGCAGCCTCTATGAGCCGCTTTTCCGTAATATCCGTACCCTTCAGAGCAGCTCTCAGCTTCTGAGCGTCGTCATTATGATCTGGAACACATACTGAAAGCAGATGGCTCAGCACGCTCTTTTTCGAGGTGGTAAGGGAATAAGTATATGTGGAGCGTTCAAGGGTCATCTTCCCGAGTGCTGACAGAACTGCGATGAGCTTATCTATACCATATATACGGGCGATCTTGTTGGAGGCAGCGGAGTATTCGGTCTCGGTGTCTCCCCTTCTGAGTTCAGCCGAAAGAATCCGTTCGGTGATGCTCGAATACACATCGCTCACGAATCTGTATATCTCCTGCTTTTTATCCTCGGGCAGCTCATCGAAATTCTCTATGCCAAGAGCCTTAGAAGGGGTATACTTTGAACCGGAGTGCTGCCATTTATGTGCCATGGTCCTTATGGATACAGGGGCATTTATCTCTCTTATCCCAGAATAGAGATTGGTGACAAGCTCCGTCATCCCTACAAGATACGGCACATCATAGCTGTACATCCACTTATTTTCCCTGAAAACTACCCTGTAGAACTGTCCTTTAGTGAGAGCTCCTGTATAATAGGCCCTGATGTAGTCATACTCATCAAGATCCACACTATAGTCGCTCCATACATAGAAGGATCTTCCGTACAGATACATTGACTTCCTGCCGCCCGATCTGGAAAAGGCTGCATACTTTACAGGGAACAGTTTTCTGTACTGTTCATTATCTGCAAATACAATGCCGCCTATGAGGAAAGTCGCCTGGAAATATCCCATAAATGATATGGTGGTCTTCTTTTCCTCCACTGGTATCATAAGGGTGTCAAATTCTTTCAGGCTGTTCAGGAATGCCGCACCGATATATACCATATCCTCGGTGGGGCAGTATTTCTCACACAGGTACAGGCATACATTCAGCAGCTTTATATGATATTCATACTTATACCGCGGAACAAACTCCTGCCCCACAGTCTTTCCGATTATCTTTCCGCATTTCTTTGAGAATTCGTCATGATCCCCTTCGCTGAGAAGTGACATATACATCCTGACAAGCATCACAGGGGACTGTATCTCATTTTCATAAAAGCTGTCCCACAGTTCTTCAAATACGATATGTCTGATCCTGCCGTCTTTTTTGCCGCCAACATACAAGTTCTGAGCAGTACCCAGAGTAACAGTCTCATTTGAATACTGCAGGGTAAATTCATCGTTCCGGTGCTCATTTATCAGATCATCGAGCTTTTTCAGCAGCGGGAGGAAATCGGCATCTTTGGCATTAGCCGCAGTTTCCTTGCTGAAAAGATCGCTAATTTTACTGAAAATCGTCTTCTTGGCGGACTTCTTTTCCGAAACGCAGGAATTCGGAAAATACCTGACAAATATCCTGTTTGCCTTGTTGATGAACTCCTCATCTGTTTCGGGGGTATAGACATCATCATCGGAAAACAGCGGTGCAAGTTCGGATGCAGGCTCATCACCGGTGGGATTGATGCTGTCTATCAGTATCCTTTCTGCAGTGCCCGTATTCTCATCAGCCACTGCAAGCGCCCGGCATTTTTCAAAAAGCGGCGAGCCATCTTCGGCCTTCTTGAGCCGCATTATCATATCAAGGCCTGCTGTGCGCTTTTCTTCCTTCTTATCCGACAAAAGGCGTGTTATCGTCCCATAGAGTGCATCGTCATCCTGTTTCATCAGAAGATCTATGGTATTTGCCCGCATCTCGGAATTCTTATATCGCAGCATATCTTCAAGCTGTGCATAATTTTCGGGTCCAAGCTCCGCATTCTTTATCACTGAAAAGGCTCTTTTTCTTGCATAGCTTTCCTTATCGCACACAAAGGATGTAAGCAGGCGCAGCTGTGTGGGAGTTTCGGGCTTTGTGAGCATCAGCTCTATATAGTTTGACCTGTTCTCTATCTGCGGGATAAGCTCAGCCGCCTCATCTATCAGTGCATTATCCTGCAGCCCACTTGCTATAAGACAGATCTTTTCCGCAATGTCCGATTTTTTCAGCACTGCATCCATCCATTTAAAGACTACTTCGGAGTATTTTTCTTCTTTTCCCTTTATGGCAGAGAATACCCTTTTCAGCAGCTCATAGAAAGCCAGCATATCTTTCCTGTCGGAAAATCTGTCCGAAAGATCGACATATCTGCGGACCGAACCGTATTCTATTTTCTTGTTGTCTTCAAGCCGCATTATCCCCCAGTCGTATGACACATATCCGCCATTCCCCGTCAGCTGCTGATATGCGCTCTTACCCGCAAGCAGACATGGGGAATACATAGCAAGGATCCTGTGATCGTCCTCGTGCTCCTCAAATACTTTTTTTGCAACACGGTGCATGAAAAGATCATCACCAAGATTATACGCCATATACCCGGCGGTGAGTATCTGATGCTCGCTGCCGTGAGAGGAGATCTCTTCTATCTTTTCCAGCATATCCTTCGTTTCATAAAAGCCGTATGCCCATAGAGCGGTATATATTTTCAGCGTATCCTCGGATGCAAGGTATTCCTCACGTGTCTTCGGGGAATGAAGGCACTCATACACAAGGTCAAACTGCTTATCGCTGACTCTGTCAAGCTTTGCAGTTTCATCTGGGATGATACCGAGCCATGTTCCCATAGCCCTCTTTACCGATGAAAAGCGCAGCAGACCGTTGTCCTTTATCACATCAAGGAGTGTCAGGAACGCATCGACGGTGCCCATATCCATACTTTCGCAGATAGCCTGTCTGAGCCCTTCTTCAAGCCTTGCAGCCACCAGCATCTTTCCCAGCAAGTCATGCAGTTCCTTATTATGGCACTTTGTTACAGCACTGATGATATCGCGGCTGACAGTAACATCGTTTTCACCGTTTATGGCACCTTTTATGATCTCAATGAGTCTTTTGTCGCCCATATCCACCTCTGCGGCGATAAGCTCATGGATCACGGGGTTATAGGAAAA
>JAFPYQ010000306.1 GCA_017394475.1 Oscillospiraceae bacterium
TATACTTGTCAAAGGAAGAAAAGGATATTGCAGGCAGAAAGTATGCAAGTGCCGAGAAAACGATACGTTCAGCAGAAGAAATTGAGGGAGAGGTCAAAGCGGCAAAGGTATCCAATTCATCGAAAAACAAGCTGTACCGATCATTGAATAATACCCATAAGTTTGCTTTGGTGATACACCAACAGGACATTTTACCTAAAATATTTGAACAAAAGAAATCCAAGCAGAGATATTTGGATTATGCGTATAAAATAGCTGTAAAGAGGAAATTTGAAAAACTGATCAAAGAAGATATAATTGATCCCGATGAAGTCGAGAATCTATATTTCTATGTTGATGAACATACTACGGCTACAAACGGAAAATATGAGTTGAGAGAATCAATAGAGCAGGAGTTTAGATTCGGCACATTTAATATACGTTTTGATAAGTTTTTTCCGCCGTTGTTTCCCCATCTCAAAAATGTAAGTTTAGACTATTGTAATTCCGCTACTAAGCGCCTTGTAAGAGCAGCCGACATTGTGGCTAACAGAGTTTACTATTCTGCTATAAAAAATCAGCTTGATCAACTTGTAACTGATCATATGTTTATAACACATCTCCCGTAATCTATAAAAGCGCAAATCCCCACAGCGAAAGCTGTGGGGAATTTACACTTTTAAGGAGAGTATAGAAAATTGAAAAATTTACAGTTCGGTGATATCCTTTACTTCAAGGGTATCGGCATCTATGGTGACCATCTTGCCTGTTCCCACCAGGACAATCTCGTTGTCCCTGAGGATTGAGCGGTTGAATATGAAGTCATCACCAAGATCATTGAACATGGCAGTACCTTTCAGAGTGAGTACACCGTCGTATATGTCGAACAGATAGTATCTGTTCTCATACAGCCCGTTGGAATATCCGCTTACGGGAACACCCACAAGGTGACGGCCCGGCTCAGTAAGAAGTGCCTTGTCATCGTTTATGGCGGCGCTGTCAACAAAGCTCATGTCATCAACTGTGAAAACAGAGATGGGATTGCCGTCGGCATCGTCGGAACGTATGGTGAGTATACCGTCGGAAACGCTCACTTTGATATGATCGCTCTCTTCGATATACGTTGTTTCGGGAACAAAGGTGCTTTCGGTCTCAGTCTCGGTCTGGATGCTCTGGGTCTCGTTCAGGTCTACGGTGAGTATCTCATCGCCGCCGAAGGGGATGGAGAATATGGCTGTATCACCGTCAAAACGTGCCACTGCATCAGGGGATGAAAGGTAAAGGTCCTTTCTTGCCGAGATGACGCTCAGATCGCTGTCAAGAGTATATATAGCCGCACTGCTGCTCGTATCCGCAGCTCTGAGTGCTATCCTGAACTGGCCGTTGTACTGGCACATTGCCCTGCGGCCTGCGGGAACGCCTTCAAGTGTGGTCTCTGCTCTGTAATTGAGGAAACCGCCCGATATGGTAAATGCGGTTATGCTGGTAACAGGGGTCTCGCTGTCGTGGGATACGCCTGTTACATAAAGGGTATTGTCGGAAAGGTAAACATGAGAGCCGCTGCCCAGTACAGCCTTGGCACTTATGTTCTCACCGTCCGCGGGGATAGCCGATATAACGGTGTAGTCTATGCTGTTGGCACTCTGGGGGACAAAGACGTTGTCGGGCTCGATGTAATAGCTCTTTCCGTCGATGTAGTATTTCGGCACATAGGTGTCAAGGGCTGCAAAGCTGCTGCCGGGCTCGCCGTTGCCGTAACCCGAGGTCACGATATAGAGCGTGCCGTCATCGGCTACCCTTGAGGAAACATAGCTGCCGTTCTGCTTATATGTTTTGATAAGCACGGGTTCGCCCGCTGATATATCATAGATCTGAGCGGCGGTAAAATCATTCTCGCGGCTCACCAGGAGCAGAGAATCGCCGTAGATATCCATCTCAAAGGGTGAATATTCGCTTTCGGTGACGCCCATTACCTTGAAATCAGTATCATCAACGGTATAGAGGATGCCCTCGCAAAGATAGTATATGCGCCCGTTCTTGCTCTTCATTATATCTGCATCGGAAAAATCGGAGCGTATAGGGAGCTCATCATATACATCCTCTTCTATCCGCGGCTCCGGGTCTGTTGCCTTGGCAGAAGTTTTTGCGGCGGGTCTTGCAGCCGGCTTATTATCGGGGGAGGAAACAACGGGTTCGGTCACAGCGGCTGTAACTGCCGCAGTATCAGACGGCAGACTGCTGTCTGTGGAGATCTCCACGCCGTCACCGATCTCTTCATCGGAGAGAGCGTAATTCTGGCTGTATATGCCGGAATATATGCTGTAAAGCTCGTCATAGCTCGATACCTGCTGGACTGCCTCATAGGTCTTGCTGCCCGCAATGGTATCGGGATGATCTACGGCATTGTTTCTGTTTATTGCCATAGAACCGCCCACAACTGCTACGCAGGCTGCGATAGCCGCAAGTGTACGGATAAGGGGAAGACGTGCTTTGCGCTCCTTGATCCTGCCGTTTTCCGTGAGCTTTTCAGAAATGCAGAGTTCGGGGATATCCTCAGCAGGGAGCTGTTCGATATTCGCAAATTCAAGCATTATCTCTATATTCTCAGGCAGCAGCCCTTCGGGAACTTCGATCTTTTCGATCTCCGACGCTAACATCTCATCAAAGTTCATCATTGTTTCCTACCCTCCTTTCTTTTTGGGTTTTTAGTCGTGGTCATTCCATCATCTTCCGCAGCTTCTCTTTTGCACGGGATATCTTCGATCTTACGGTATTTGCAGCAATACCTGTGATCTCTGCTATCTCCTCACTGGTGTAACCCGAGACTGTGGAAAGAGACAGGACCTGTCTTTCTTCTTCTGTGAGCCTCTGCATCGCGTTCTGCAGTGTAAGCCCTCCGACGGTGTTTTGTATATCTGTTTTTTCATCGGCGGCCGTATCTCCGTAATCATCTATATCTTCACGGAAATTGCGATCTCTGACGTATTCCCTCAGCTTTTTATTTATGTTTGCTGTAAGGATCGCCGTGAGCCATGCTTTAAAGGCTGTCGGTTCACGGAGCTGCCGTATCTTTGTATAGCCTTCGAGAACTGTGTCGCTAACCACGTCTGAGGCATCGGCTTCGTGACCTAAGTTCAGAAGTGCCAAACGGTACATATCCTTGTAGACAAGGGAATAAAGTTGGGCAAATGCTTTTTTGTCGCCGTCCTGCGCCCGCTGCACAGTTTCGGCAAGCTCAAAGCTCATATCAGTAGATCACCTCGCAGCCGCCTTTGCAGTAAGGCGCAAAGATGAGTTACCGTTCAACACTTTTCTGACCTCTGTATATATAGTGTCATCCGGGGCCCGATTTGTTGCACGGTATTACAGAAATTTTTCAGAATCGTATATGTGCACAAAATAATTTATGAAACGCGGCACAAATATGTGCATATCATACATCTTTTGCAACGATCCCATATTTTTCATAGAAATCCACGATATCCTGTCTTTTTGTGACGAGCTCGCTGTAATGGAGTTTTCTGTCGGCCTTGCTGTAAAAGCCGATGGTCTTCTCACCTGTGCAGGTGGAGGATTCTATCTTTATATCGTCTGCGGTGAATCCCTGTGGGATAGGCAGCACCACAGGCTTTTTGCCTGAAAATATGCTCATGATCGTCTTATCCTAAAGCCGCCCCTTGCGGGGCGGTCTTTTACTATGGATGTGTCGGGGGATCTTTGCCGTCAGGACGGCTTGTAGCTGTCAGGACGGCTTGCAGCTGTCAGGATAGCTTGCTGCCTACAGGGATGCTGTCATCGACGAAGATGACCTTTGCATCCTCACCAACAGAGGCTGCCACTATCATGCCGTTGGACTCCACTCCGCAGAGCTTTGCGGGGGACAGGTTGGCAACGACGATTATCTTCTTGCCGATAAGGTCTTCCGGGGCATACCACTGTGCGATGCCCGAAACTACCTGCCTTGTGCCGAAACCGTCATCAAGCTCAAGTCTCAGCAGCTTCTTGGCCTTTTTGATCTTCTCTGCGTTCTTTATCTTTGCGATGCGCAGGTCTATCTTTTCAAAATCCTCTATGCCGATGAGCTCGGATATGGGGACAAGGTCTGCCTTGGCTTCTTCCTCGGGAGCGCTGTTGCGGATTATCTGGTTGAGCTCGTCTATCTCCTTTTCAACATCTATCCTGGGGAAGATGATCTCTCCCTTGTGGACGGTGACATTTGCGGGGAGGATGCCGAATTTATCCGCATTATCGTAGGTGGTGCAGCCGTTTGCCCCTATCTGCTCCCAGACTATGGGCATAGTGGTGGGCATGAAGGCGGACAGCAGAGTAGAGGTTATGCGGATGGTATCCAGGAGGTTGTAGAGCACGGATGCAAGGCGAGCTTTTTTGGTCTCATCCTTGCCCAGTATCCAGGGCTGGGTCTCATCGATGTACTTGTTGGCGCGGGATATCACCTTGAATATCTCAGCGAGCGCCTGCGCGTGCTGTGCCTCGTCCACGAGCTTTGCAACGGGGTCGCGCAGCTTGGACGCCATTGATATCAGTTCGTCGTCTGCGGCATCGGGCTTTCTTTCGGTGATGAGCTTGCCGGCGAAATACTTATCTACCATTGCGACCGTGCGCGATACGAGATTTCCGAGATCGTTCGCAAGGTCTGTATTTATGCGGTTTATCATAATTTCATTTGAGAATGAGCTGTCCGAGCCGAGAGCCATTTCTCTCATGATGTGATAACGGATAGCATCTGCACCGTATCTTTCACCCAAGATGAAAGGATCGACTATATTTCCAAGAGATTTACTCATTTTCTGACCGTTGAAGGTTATCCAGCCGTGTACGGCAA
>JAFPYQ010000307.1 GCA_017394475.1 Oscillospiraceae bacterium
AAAAAGTCCTCGGGATCATCCGACGATGCACCGCGGCAGACAGAGCGCCAGACGGAGGACACACCCGTCACCATTGAGCCTATAGATACCTTGCCCATAGCTCCGGATACTCCTGCTGATATATGGCAGAATACCGACCAGTACGGTTTCGAGGATATCTTCCAGACCATCCCACAGGAGACCACACAGCAGACGGAGTTCTTTGATAATGATTTCCCCGTATTTGAGGATATAAACTGACAGACAAACAACAAAAGGGAGCGGTCCTGCTCCCTTCAAAGCAAAGCTTTAACAAGCTGCGGCGAGCTGTAAGGCTCGTTTCCGTTGGGTAGGAGCAGGTCTGAGCTCCCGCCTGACAGAAATATGTCCCCCGCCTTAAGAGACGGGGGACATGGCTTGCGGTTATTTAATGAAGGAGAAAAACAATGAACAAAAAAGAGATCGCAGAGATTAAGAAGAATTTTGACCCCGATTCGGGACTTTTTGTGATAAATTCCGTCCTCATGGCATTTGTGAACGGTGAGAAGAATGTCCTTTGCACGGAGAAGAAGTCCCCGAGGGTCATGGAACAAGGAGAATCCGAGGTGCTCTATGAGTCCCTCAAAAAGGTGCTCAGCGGCTCTCTTGGCAAGAATCTCACGGAATACCCCTTCCCCAAGGAAAGCTATGCCGATGGCGGCGCACAGAAGTTGCTGTATTCCACTCTTGCAGGAAAACTGGATGATGACGAGGCAAATTCTGCTTTCGTATTCCGCATCGCAGAAAATACCGAGATGGGAGTGGCATATACCGTTATCTGCGCCCACTGCACCTATACCGTGCTCAAAAAGAGCAAGAATGACGAGATAACAGAGGATACGGACAACGACTACAATTTTCTCATAACAGCCCTTTGCCCCGCCAATACAGGGGATGACGGCCTTTTCTACGACAGCAACGAGAACGGCATATTCAAGAAGGCCAACACCGAGATGATAATCGCACGGGCACCCCAGGACGGCTTCCTGTTCCCTGTTTTCTCCGACAGAGCAGCAGATGTGAACTCCGTCATGTACTACACCCGTTCCCCCAAGAAGCCCAATCTCACCGTTATAGAGGATGTCCTTGACGGCACATTCAGCTATACCGCGGACAATGAAAAGGAAAAGTTCCATCAGGTTATAGAGAAGGTCTGCGCCGATGAACTGAACTACACGGTCATCACTCAGGTAAATGACATCATCACCGATATAATAGCCCAGAACACCAATGAGACCGAGCCTCCCACCATAGATTCCGGCAGGATGAAGACCATACTCTCCGATGCAGGTGTCAGCGATGAGAAGCTTGAAGCGGTAAGTGCGGTATATGAGGAGATAGTAGGGGAGTTTGCGCTGAAAGCATCAAATCTCGTTGATCCCAAGACAGTGGTAAGCGCGGAATCCATAACCGTGAACATAGGCAAGGATGCCACTGACAAGGTGCACACCACCACCATACAGGGGAGAAAATGCCTTGTCATAGACCTTGAAGACCCCACTGTCACCATCAATGGGATGGGTACCAGCCTGTGAGTTTTTTTGATCGATTTTTAGTGGTCAGTGGTCACAAAATACCACTGACCACTCTGCCATCATTGAGATAAAAAATGAAATATAGTATAACTCCTTCAAAACAAACAAAAGCAATAGCAGCCTTTATTTGTACCATACTTATGGCGGCTGTGCGGACAGATCTGCCGACAGCAGCCTGCAGCATACGGATGACACTGCCGTGAACACAGTTTCCGAAGCTGCTGTTACGGAGGAGACCGAAAAAGTATCCCGTGAGGACATCGTGGAAAGCGGTATGCTTGGGGATGATGTATTCTATACTCTTACAAACGACGGAACGCTTGATATACATGGTTCCGGGGATATGTATGATTATAAGTACGAAGAAAACAAGTTCTATGAAGATGGCCGTGTAAAGAGGGTCATCATAGAGGATGGGATAACCGGAATAGGCGAATATGCTTTTTTCTGCTGCCATGGGATAGAGAGCGTATCCATACCGGGAAGCGTGACCATGATAGGCGAGGAAGCATTTTATTTCTGTGACGGGCTTACGGAGATAGTCATCCCTGAGGGAGTGACGGACATCGGATATGCGGCTTTTAAATTGTGCAAATCACTTAAAAAGGCAGAGCTGCCCGAAACACTTCTCGGAATAAGAATTTCTGCGTTTGAAAAATGCTTAGAGCTTGACGAGATACATATCCCCGAAAATATAAGCATCATAGAGAGAAATGCCTTTCTTGATACAAAATGGCTTGAAAACAGGCGGGCGGAGGACCCGTTAGTGGTCGTGAATGGTATCCTTCTCGACGGACGCGCCTGTACAGGAGACATAATCATCTCCGACAATATTTCCGTCATCGGTGAGGATGCTTTCGATGGCTGCGAGAACATCACCTCCGTGGTGATACAGGATAGTATAGACACCATCCCTTTCTCTGTGTTCCTTGACTGCGTGAATCCGGAAGAAGTCACGATCCCCGACAGTGTTGATCTTATCGACTGTTCTGCATTCAGGGGATGCACAAGCCTTAAAAGCATCACTATCCCCGCAGGTGTCAGAACGATCGACGAAGCTGCCTTCGAGAACTGCACCGCTCTTGAAAGCGTAACATTGAACGAGGGTCTCGAGAAGATAGACCGCTGGGCATTTTTAGGCTGCACTTCACTGAAGACTATTACCATACCCAAAAGCGTTACGGGCTTAGGTGATCTGGCACTTGGGGCATACAAGGGTGACGATGACGAATACTACAGAGTGGACGGATTCAGAATGTACTGCTTCAAGGATACTATCGCAGAGGAATATGCGAAGTATTATGGATTTGAGTATGAATTGATTGATGGATAGTTTTTAGTTGTTAGTCAGCAAAATTGTTTGAGAAAAGTCTTTGATAATTGGAGAAAACTTATGAGAGATATCCCGGAAGGACACCTTGAAAAGATCTATAATAGTGTCAAAGGACATACATACATAGGCTTTATAGTTTTAGTTGTTTTGATCATAGTTCCAAATATATTGATTAGAATGGGTTTATCCAATATAGCTGCAGGGATCGGTATATTTATTGCGGTGCTTTTCTTTCTTGGATATATCACTGTACCTGTTCTGATAATACTGTATTTTTCGGGACTGTCCTTTTTCGGACTTGCATCAAGGATGAACAAGGACTTCACCAGTGACAGGATACTCGTTATGCTGAAAAGAGCGGCGGCGATAAACCTGATAAGCAGAAATAAAATAAATATGATGCTGACAGATGTTTATATATACAGGGGAGAGATCGGGAACGCACTCGCTCTGCTCGAAAAGATACCTGCTCGGACAGACCGTCAGAAACTGAAAAAGATTCTTTCCTATACATTTATTTACGAACTGACGGATGACAGGGAAAGACTGTTGAGTTTTGAACAAGAAACCGATGAGATCATCGGGCGCAATATGAATAAATTTGATATGGTGCGCGATTTTCTTACAATATCTGCGCGTATATCCAAAACAAAAGGTGAGTACCGCAAGGCACTTGAAATCCTTGACAGACTCGATGCCCTTACAGCCGAAACAAGAGCAAAGAATGATAGACAGTTGATGAGAGCATCTATATTATATACATTCTTGAAGGGTTTTAACTTGATGAAACGGGCTGAGTTGCTATTTCTCCTGGACTACATCCGAGAGGCGGGAGAAACTCTTTCTCAGGCTATGCCGATGCTTGCATACAGTCCGTTTGTGGCACAAAAGGCAATTGATCTGATGATACAGATAAGAAATGATACCCGAAGCACTATATAAATGATATGTTTTTATTATCTTATTTTATGTGTGAACAATAGCTTATCCATAAGAGATACGATATATGATGTAAATAAAATATGAATTTTCGGAAAAGCTATTGACAAATGATCCAAAAAGTGATATTCTCTTTACATTGAAATCCGTTGAACAAAAGCAAGTAGCATGAGAGTACGGGATCACAGAGAGCCGTCGTTGCTGAGAGTACGGCATTTACGTCTTGTGTGAATGGGTTTGTGAGGAGCAGGGTGAAGTACAGTAGCCTGAGCCGTGATTCCTGCGTTAAGGGAAAGGGTATTGAAGCGATACTTGAATTGAATGTATGTATTGTGTGATACCCGTTGAGAGTGCATTCGCACTGAATAAGGGTGGCACCACGGAATGAAATTTCGTCCCTTAGAAGTACTGATAAGTATTTCTGAGGGACTTTTTGTTATTGACGAAAGGAGTAAACATTATGTATCCCGAAATTGAAGACGTAATCGAATATTCTGAGGACTATGAGACCGTTCCCGTGTTCTTTGAACTGCTCACAGACAGCCTCACTCCCGTCAGGATGTTTGCTATCCTGAGAGAAAACTTTGACAACTGCTGTATCCTGGAGTCAGTTGATAACACTAATCGCTGGGGCCGCTATTCATTCATCGGCATCGATCCCGAAAAGCGCATAAAGGTCATAAACAAGAAAGCACAGATAATAGAAAAGGACGGCACTTCAACAGAATGTGACTGCTCTGATCCCGCTGCTTTCTTCTCCCGTATATGCGAAAAGAGAAGATCGCCCAAATTCGCAAAATACCCTGTTTTCACAGGCGGTCTTATAGGATATTTCGGGTATGACACCGTGAGATATGTTGAGAAAAAGCTGGTAAATATCCCGGAGGATGATCTCGGAATGCCGGATATGGATCTGTTCGTCTACAATGATGTGGTGGCATTCGATCATCTTACAAACCGCGCGGTTATTATCATGAACACAAGCTGCGATGAGATACAGCACCGCATGGAGGAAAAGGGCATCAGCCGCAAGGAAGCGGTCACAGAGATCTGCGGGGAATTCAAGGATAGGGCTGACAAGCTGGGCAGGCTCCTTCACAGATACAATCCCGCACAGCCCAAGTACAACACCGGCAAGCCCGTTGTCACCTCCAACTGCACAAAGGAAGAATACTGCGGGATGGTGGAAAACATCAAGCAGCACATCTACGACGGCGATATTTCACAGGCTGTCATCTCACAGCGTTTTGAGATAGACAATCCTCCCGATGCCTTTGAGGTATACAGGATGCTCCGTTCCACAAATCCCTCCCCGTATCTGTACTTCTTCGACCACAAGGAATATGCAGTGGCAGGTGCCAGCCCTGAAAAGCTGGTGAGCGTCGTGAACGGCAAGGTCCAGAACAAGCCTATAGCTGGCACCTATCCCAGAGGCCTCAATACCGATGAGGATCAGAGGAATGAGGAACTCCTCAAAAAGGATATAAAGGAGACCTCCGAGCACACTATGCTGGTAGACCTGGGAAGGAACGATGTGGGCAGGGTATGCCGTCCGGGCTCGGTCAAGGTCACCGAATTCATGCGTGTTGAGCGCTATTCCAAGGTAATGCACCTTGTAAGCGATGTGGAGGGCATCCTCTCACCGGATAAGACGCCCGTCCATGCGCTGATGAGCGTGCTCCCGGCAGGAACTCTCTCGGGCGCTCCCAAGGTAAAGGCCATGGAGATAATCGACAGCCTTGAGAAGCAGAAAAGAGGGCTCTATGGCGGAACAGTGGGCTATCTTGCATACAACGGCGATATCGACACCTGCATCGCCATCAGGACAGTGCTTTTCAGAAATTCAAAGGCATATATCCAGGCAGGTGCAGGCATAGTATATGACAGCGTTCCCGAAAAGGAATATGAGGAATCAAAAGCAAAGGCTGCGGCAGTTGTCAATGCAGTCATGAATGCTGCGGAGTGACGGAGGGAAACAACAATGATACTGATGATAGATAATTATGACAGCTTTACCTACAACGTTTATCAGGTCACGGCTGCTCTTTATAATGACATTAAGGTATACAGGAATGATGAGATAACCACCGATGAGATCGAGAAAATGGATCTTCAGGGCATCATCATATCACCGGGTCCCTCCACTCCCTCACAGGCAGGCATCACAAAAGAGGTAATTTCAAGATTTGCCGGAAAGATACCCATATTCGGTATATGCCTTGGCCATGAAGCCATAGGCGAGGTATTCGGAGGCAAGGTAGTACGCGCTCCCGAGCCCTTCCACGGAAAAACATCCATGGTAACAGTGGATAATAAATGCGGGCTTTTCAGAGGAATGCCCGAAAGGATCGCCGCAGCCCGCTATCATTCACTGATAGTCGAGAGTGAGAGCCTCCCCGATGTGCTCGAGGTCACCGCCAGGACAGATGACGGCCTCATCATGGGCGTTCGTCACAAGGAATATGAGGTATACGGCGTTCAGTTCCATCCAGAGTCCGTTCTTGCAGAGTTCGGCGTCAATATACTGGCAAACTTCCTCCAGGAGATATGCGGCATAAAGACCACCTTCACAGCTCCCGAGGTGCCCATGGAAAAGCGCACGGCACTGAAAAAATACATCGCAAAGGCAGCCGAAGGCGAGCATCTCACAAGGGATGAGGCACAGGAGGCCATAGACATAATCATGTCCGACCTTGCAACTCCTGCACAGACCGCAGCGCTCCTCACCGCCATGAGAATGAACGTTGAGACCATAGATGAGATAACAGGCTGTGCCCTTGCCATGAGAGGCAAGATGACAACAGTGCCTCATAAGGGAGAAGTGCTGGAGATCGTGGGCACAGGCGGCGACCTGGCAAACAGCTTCAATATCTCCACTACCAGCGCCTTTGTAATATCCGCATGCGGTCAGAAGGTGGCAAAGCACGGCAACAGGAGCGTTTCCTCCAAGAGCGGTGCAGCCGATGTACTGGAAGCCCTGGGTGTGAAGATTGCCACAACTCCCGAACAGGCTGCGGAGTGCATAGAAGAAGTGGGCTTTACCTTCCTTTTTGCACAGAGCTACCACAAGGCAATGCGCTATGTGGGACCTGTAAGAGCGCAGAGCGGTATACGCACGGTATTCAATATCCTGGGCCCCCTGGCAAACCCCGCAAATGCCGAATACAACGTTATCGGTGTATATGAGGAAAGGCTCCTTGACATCGTTGCCAATGTACTTAAAAATCTTGCCGTCAAGCATTCACTAGTGATCTTCGGCACGGATAAACTGGATGAATTCTCAATCTCCGCCGAGACTATGGTACGCGAGATAAAGGATGGAGAGATACTTTCCTACACTGTTTCCCCCGAGGACTTCGGCCTTGCAAGATACAACAAGATAGACATCACAGGCGGCGACGCACAGGAAAATGCAAAGATAACCCTGGGTATACTCAAAGGCGAGATAACAGGCGCAAAGCGTGACATCGTCCTGCTCAATGCCGGTGCGGCACTCTATGCAGGCTGCAGGGCAAAGAGCATCGCAGAGGGCGTTGAAATGGCAAGAGAGGCCATCGACAGCGGCAGAGCCCTTGAACAGGTGAACAAGCTGGTAGCGTTTACGAATAAGTGATTTTTGAGTGGTCAGATTTCAAGTGGTCACCGACCACTTGAAAAGCCACTGTAATCATAATATGTCACAAAGACCTCTCATCACGAAAAAACAAAAAGGATATCTATGATAATCGACGATATAATCAGATACCGCCGCGAACAGCTCAGACGGGATATGGAAAGAATATCCCCGGATGAAATGAAAATAGCAGCGGAAAATACAGAATATAAAACAGTGTCTTTTAAAAAAGCGCTTTCGGCAGGTGGTTTGTCCCTCATAGCCGAGGTGAAGAAGGCATCCCCGTCAAAGGGACTTATACAGCCCGATTTTGAACCTGTCAAGGTGGCACGGGAATATGAAAAGGCAGGGGCATCTGCGGTGTCCGTACTCACGGAAGAACACTATTTTCAGGGTTCTATTGAATACCTGAAGGAGATAAGAAAGAATATCCGAATACCTATACTTCGCAAAGATTTCATATTTGACGACTATCAGGTATATGAAGCCCGTGCAGCTGGTGCGGATGCCATACTGCTCATAGCCGCATCCCTTGATGACAGCAGCTTTGCACATCTTTACAGCCTGGCACATTCCCTTTCTCTCGATGTGCTCTCCGAGGCTCATGATGAGAACGAGGTAAAAAGGCTGGTATCTCTTGGAGCGGATATTATCGGAGTGAATAACCGCGATCTTAAGACATTTGTTGTCAGCCTGGAAAACTCAAAGAGGCTCATGCCGCTGATACCCGAGGACACTGTCAAGGTCTGCGAGAGCGGACTGAAAACTGCGGATGATTTCAGGGCTGCAGCAGAGTACGGCGCAGATGCAGTGCTGGTGGGTGAAACTCTGATGAGGAACGGTATAGATGATATCGGCAGCTGCATAGACAGATTATTGAAGGGTGATCATAATGGATAAAAAAGGAAGATTCGGCGAATTCGGCGGGCAGTATGTTCCGGAAACGGTCATGAATGCTGTTTGCGAGCTCGAAAGCGCCTATGATAGATACAAAGACGATGCACAGTTCAAGGCTGAACTGGCAGAATTATACAGAGACTATGCGAACCGTCCCTCGCTGCTCTACTATGCAGAGCGCATGACAAAGGATCTGGGCGGTGCGAAGATCTACATTAAACGCGAGGATCTCAACCACACAGGCGCACACAAGATAAACAACGTCTTAGGGCAGATACTTCTTGCAAAGAAAATGGGCAAAAAGCGCATCATAGCAGAGACAGGAGCAGGGCAGCACGGTGTTGCCACAGCCACTGTCTGTGCTCTCATGGGTCTTGAATGTGTTGTATATATGGGCGAGGAGGACACTGTCCGTCAGTCTCTCAATGTGTACAGGATGGAGCTGCTTGGCGCAAAGGTAGTGCCTGTCAAGAGCGGTACTCGCACACTGAAGGATGCCATAAACGAGGCTATGCGCGACTGGTGCACCAATATCGAGAATACCTTCTACTGCATCGGTTCTGTTATGGGACCTCATCCCTATCCTGCTATGGTAAGGGATTTCCAGAAGATCATCGGTGAGGAGATAAAGGCTCAGATCAAAGAGCGTGAGGGCAGGCTCCCGGATGCTGTCATCGCTTGTGTGGGCGGCGGCTCGAATGCCATGGGTGCCTTCTATGACTTCATTGATGACAAGAATGTCCGCCTTATCGGTGCGGAGGCAGCAGGCAGGGGGATAAACACCGCCGAAACAGCCGCAACGCTCTCAAAAGGTTCACTGGGTATCTTCCACGGCATGAAATCCATGTTCCTGCAGGATGAATACGGTCAGATAGCTCCTGTGTACTCCATATCCGCAGGACTTGACTATCCCGGTATTGGCCCCGAGCATGCATATCTGTGGAAAACAGGCAGGGGAGAGTATGTGCCTATAACAGACGAGGAGGCAGTGTGCGCCTTTGAGTACCTTACAAAGACCGAGGGCATCATCCCTGCCATTGAATCTGCCCACGCAGTAGCGGCAGCCATGAAGATAGCGCCCGAAATGAAGGGTAAGATAATCGTTATAAACCTTTCCGGCAGGGGAGACAAGGATGTTTACTCTGTGGCTAAATACAGGGGCATAAGCCTGAAGGAGCAGTGAGTACAATGAACAGGATAGACAGCAGATTCGCAGAGCTGAAAGCACAGAACAGAAAGGCTCTGATAACATTCATCACGGCAGGCGACCCCGATATGCATACCACCGAAGAAAATGTCCTTGCTATGTTTGACAATGGTGCGGATATCATAGAGCTGGGCGTTCCCTTTTCCGATCCCATCGCTGAGGGTGTCACCATACAGGAATCATCTCTCAGGTCACTTTCGGGGGGCACCACCCTTGACAAGATATTCCCCACAGTGGAGAGCATCCGTTCAAAGACCGACAAGCCCCTCATACTGATGATGTACCTCAACACCATATTTGTATACGGCTGCGAGAAATTTTTCGAGCGCTGCAAGAG
>JAFPYQ010000308.1 GCA_017394475.1 Oscillospiraceae bacterium
AATATGCGGATATGGTGCGCGAGCACTTCATGACCCTTATCCCCCCCTCGATGCACAAATTTGCTGCACTCCACGGTGCAGTGTGGTCGGGCGGCTCCTTTGTGTATGTTCCCAAGGGCGTCAAGGTGGAGATACCGCTGCAGTCCTATTTCAGGCTCAATGCTCCCGGCGCTGGTCAGTTCGAGCATACTCTCATCATCGTGGATGAGGGCGCAGACCTGCATTTTATAGAGGGCTGCTCTGCTCCTAAGTACAATGTGGCCAACCTCCATGCAGGTGCCGTTGAGATATTCGTGAAGAAGGGCGCACACTGCCGTTACTCCACGATAGAGAACTGGTCGAAGAATATGTACAACCTCAATACGAAGGTGGCAAGAGTTGAGGAGGGCGGTTCCATCGAATGGATCTCGGGTTCCTTCGGCTCTCATATCTCCTATCTGTATCCTGCCAGCCTGCTCATAGGTGAGGGCGCACGTTCGGATTTCACAGGCATAGCATTCGCAAATAACGATCAGGAGCTGGATACCGGCTGCAAGGTGGTACACAGTGCTCCCAACACATCATCGGTGGTAAATACCCGCTCCATATCAAAGGGCGGCGGTGCCAACATATTCAGAAGCTCCGTGACCATCATGCCCAATGCCAAGGGCAGCAAGTCCTCCGTATCCTGCACATCGCTGATGCTCGATTCCGAATCCCGTTCGGATACCATCCCCGCTATGGATATACGCACCAAGGACTGCGATGTGGGTCATGAGGCAAAGATAGGCAGGATAAGCGACGAAAGCGTCACCTATCTCATGTCGAGAGGCCTTTCAGAAGAAGAGGCAAAGGCACTGATAGTCAGCGGATTTGCCGAGAGCGTATCAAAGGAGCTCCCTCTTGAATATGCAGTTGAAATGAATAACCTTATCAGGCTTGAAATGATAGGGGCAATCGGTTGATCGGTGTTTTATGTGAAAAGTGGTCAGTCCGCTTTTGTATATGATACGGATACTGACAACTATTAACGAGGTATACAATGTATATAAATCTACTTCCAAGCATAACATGGCATCGTCTGAAAATGAACGGTGTGCAGACAGAGGATATCTCAGCCGCCGCAGTGCCTATGGATACAGCACTTCCCGCAGGCTGGAAGCTGTCAGAGGATACCTCTGCCCCGGGGTCGGATATCGACGCTAAAAGCAACGCTGCCATAGAAAAGGCTCTTTTTGAGGATAAGATAGTCACAGGCGCAGGCCCGGATATGGACAGGGCCATCGCCGAAAACAATATCCCCGTATACAGGCTCACAGCCTCCGCTGAGACCCTTGTGCTCACAAATGAATATCACGAGGGCGACAATTCCCTCTCAGCATACGAGATAACTGTTCCCGACGGCGTTCAGACCACTGTTATCGAGAAATTCTATTCCGATGAGGATATCACCGCCACAGTGGGAACACAGATAAGACTTATCATAGGCAAGGGTGCTAAGGTGCAGCTGGTGCAGGTGCAGAAGCTCTCAAAGAATATGACCTTTGTCAACGATATCGGTACCATAAACGAGGAAAAGGGCACCTTTGAACTGGCAGAGGTAGTGCTCTCCTCTGCGGGCAGAAACTATCTGGGCAGCCGCAGCAATATGAAGGGCGACGAGAGCGTTGTCCGCATCGATATGGGCTATGTGGTCAAGGGCGAGGAGCTCCTGGATGCCAGCCTTTCCTCATTCCAGAGAGGCAGAAAGACCGATTCTGCTATGGTGATCAAGGGCACCCTCAAGGACAGGGCTGTTAAGACCATGCGCCAGAGCATAGACTTCAAGACAGGCAGCGCAGGCTCTGTGGGCAGCGAGACCGAGGATGTGCTCATGACATCGGACAATGTGGTGAATAAGACCATCCCCCTTATCCTTTGCACAGAGGAGGATGTGGAGGGC
>JAFPYQ010000309.1 GCA_017394475.1 Oscillospiraceae bacterium
TATTCAAAAACTGTTCTTTGGTACATACTGCTATCCGACAGCTGGTTATGTTAAGGCTCCGATGACAGTATTTGAGATGAGAAACATGGAATCTAATTGTGATACTCCGTCGGTATTGACTGATGATTTCTCAACAGGTGACGGTACTTATGTATCAGGTGGCGGCAAAATTTTCTGGTATGGTTCTGTATTCTGCAAACAGTTTACTTCCGAAGCAAATAAAGTTGGCCTTGTATATATCCCCAACGGCGGCGGAAGCGGCGGTTCTTCCACACCTCCCGGTGATCCTCTTTACAAGTGGCCCGGTCAGTATTACATCTATGATTAAGGAGGAGATATAATGAAAGTAAAAGCGTTCACACTTGTTGAGTGTCTTATTGCGATGTTCATCCTCGGCATATCTTCTCTGCTCCTTTGTCAGGGTTATACACAGCTTATGAGGCTGACTAACAAGACCAATACTATCAATACCAGTATTGGTCAGCAAAGGGCGAATGCTGAACTTGCTGCGGGCGCCGCAGACTCCAAGTCCAAGCTGCTCCGTAAGGATGATAAGGTCAAGGTACAGCTTACTGTGATCGGTATCGACAGCAACACCGATGACACTAAGAAAGAGGTCATGAACTATTCTTCCAGAGAGAAAAGAAAGTTTACAGGTGACTTTACAAAGGGTTACGAAGGCAAGATGAATGTCTATGAGGTAACTGCTTACGGCTATGATGCTACGGGTAAAGGAAGCAACACTATAGGTGAAGATGATAAGGACGGAGCAGATGTCCGCTTTATCTACTTCGGTAAGTAAGGAGGGTGATTTATGAAGAAATTCAGAGGAATTACCCTGGTGGAGCTCCTTGTTGCCATGGCGGTCTTTTCGATAATCATGGTAGGTGTCATGAATATGATACAGCCTGTTCAGCAGACTGCTACCGAGACCAAGATACTAAACTATCAGAAGACCAATGAAGAGACTGTTATAACATATATCGGTGAACAGCTGAGATATGCCAATAACATCCTTATAGCCGAACAGGGTGCTGAGTACGATCTTGATGACGGTACAGAGATCACTTACAATGGTGGTCAGAAACTTTCAGGCAAGGGAAACAAGATCCAGTCTCCAAAGGATGCAGTTATAGCTTTCAACATCGGGATGGGTATATCAACACAGTATAAGAAGGCTGATAAAACTCCCGAGATAATAAAGCCCACCAGTGCAAAGTGCGGTCAGTTCTATCATGTTCTTATATGGGACGGCAAAAATGAGATCAAGATAGATGATACAACAGGTGCTACATTCAAAGGGCGTCTCTATGCTGCATACAACGCTGCTGACAATGATGTAGGCTGGGCAGTGGACGGAACAGGTGCAAACAAAGCGAAATCCCTGTTCAATGTCAACAATACCAATTTCGAGCAGGCTGTAAAGGATAATGCACTTTATCCTGTTTTCGGAAAAGGATATTTCGGCCCCTCCGATATGTACCTTCAGATGAATATTGACGGCAACGGAGATCTTTTCCTGAAATGCACAAGTGACTATTATCCCAGTGCAGGTCAGAGAAACAGAAGAGACAATACAAGGTCTGATGCTAATCCCAATAAGTCCAAGTTCAATTCAAGCGACAAGAATCCTACAGTAGGTACCTATGAACTGAGGAACTATCGCACAGAGGATTATAACAAGACTACCGGCAAGATAGTTTATACAAACAAGTCTTACAACAATAATATACGATTCCTGTCACGTAAGTCTACAACAGCGAAAACCGGCATCAAGGCTACCAGGACTGGAACATCAGAAGATGTAGGAAATATCTTCTATATCGTTTATACCACCGATGAGGATCTCGACAACATCATGAATTACGGTTACAGAGGCGACAGCACAGAGATTGCTGATCGTAAATGGGGATATCATGATTATGATTTCTCGATAAATAGCTTACCCAAAGCAAGGTATAACGTAGATATTTCAACACACGATGAGCACAAAAATCAGCTTAAGGACAAGAAGTATCAGGATGCTTCCGAAGAATGGGTAATATCCACATAAAGTCAAAACAAAGGACAGTCTCAGGCTGTCCTTTGTTTTTTTTCGGTGGATCACAGCAGGTCAGTGTAAGAAAAGTTCCATTTAACGTCTCTTTGATCTATGTAACCCTTTACAAAAATCACAATATTAAATACATTTTTATAATCAACAAAAGTTAGCAATGATTAACTCGCGATAATCGCGTAAAATCGGTATATTATCGCTGCACGGTGGTAAATTGTAAAAAAATATCGTAAATGGGCTGTTGTTGACAATTACCACTTGATTTTTGGTTACAAATGTGTTACAATAGTTATAAGCGTGTATTGGCGGCAAATATTGTCTACCTGCACGGCTTGTACAATTTATGTTTTTATAAAAATATAGGTCTGTCCGCAGGGACGGTCGGCAACGGCCGGTCGGCAAGCGTGGGTATAACTGCGTAAAGGGCATCTGCCCTGCGTTTTTATGCTCTGATGTGAGCCGGTGGTACCGCAGATCGTCTGTACTGCAGATATACCGATTAGAAAGCAGGAGCGTTTATGAGCAACAAGGTAACAATTATCGGTGCCGGCAGTGTCGGCTCTACAATCGCCTATACCATGGTCGTAAACAACATCGCCTCTGAGATCGTCCTTATTGATATCAATAATGACAAGGCAATGGGCGAGGCTATGGATATCAGGCAGGGTGTTCCGTTCTGCTCTCCTTGCAAGGTCTATGCCGGCACTTATGAGGATGCCAAGGATTCAAATGTAGTCATCCTCACCTCAGGCGTTGCAAGAAAAGCAGGTCAGTCAAGGCTTGACCTTGCCCAGATCAATGTGGATATCACCAAGACGATCATCCCCCAGATCACAAAGAATGCACCCGATGCGATCTATATAATCGTATCCAATCCTATCGACATCCTCACCTACCAGTTCCACAAGTTCTCGGGTCTCCCCGCTAACCATATCATCGGTTCCGGTACCACTCTGGATACTTCAAGACTCCGCACAGGTCTTTCTGAGGCTTTCGGCATAAGCCAGCAGAACGTTCATGCCTATGTTCTCGGTGAGCACGGCGACAGTGCATTCGTGCCCTGGTCACTGGCTAATGTGGCAAGCATGCCCATAGAGGAATATATAAGCTCCCTTCCCGCCGAGAGCCGTCCTACACTGGATTATGATGCTATCGAGGAATATACACGCAAATCCGGCGGCATGATCATCAAGAACAAGGGCGCTACCTTCTATGCTATCGCCATCAGCGTATGCCATATCTGCAAGTGCCTGTTCAGCGGTATAGACACCACTCTCACAGTTTCCACCATGATGAACGGTGAGTACGGCATTGATGACGTATGTCTCTCTGTCCTTTCCATCGTCGGCCGTGATGGTCTTACCTGCAAGCTCAATGTTCCCCTCACTAACGAGGAGACCGAGAAGCTCCGCCACAGCGCTGAGTGCCTCAAGAGCATAATCAGGGAACTCAAGTTCTGATAAGCCGCAAGGCAGATAGAAAGGCAGATCAAAAAAGATGGAATACAGAATTGAACATGATTCGATGGGCGAGGTAAAGGTTCCTGCCGACAGATACTGGGCTGCCCAGACAGAGCGCAGCCACGAGAACTTTCTGATCGGTGTGGGCATAGAGACCATGCCCAGAGAGATCACTAAGGCGTTCGGTTACCTCAAGAAGGCGGCAGCCATCGCCAACCATGAACTCAAACCCGAAAAGATGACGGATGAGAAGCTGAAGGCTATATCTCAGGCTTGTGATGAGGTAATAAGAGGGTCCCTCAATGACCACTTCCCCCTCGTTGTATGGCAGACAGGCTCCGGCACACAGTCCAACATGAACGCCAACGAGGTCATCGCCAACAGAGGCAACGAGATCGCAGGCAGCAAGCTCCTTCATCCCAATGATGATATAAATATGTCCCAGTCCTCCAATGATACGTTCCCGACTGCTATGCACATATCAGCCGTGATCGCTATCGAGGACAAGGTGATCCCCGCAGTCGATGAGCTCATAGCTACATTCAGGAGGCTCGAAGCAGAGCACGAAGGGATAGTCAAGAGCGGACGCACACACCTTCAGGATGCTACTCCCATCGCATTCTCTCAGGAGATAAGCGGATGGAGATCCTCCCTTGAAAAGGATAAGAAGCTCCTTGAGATAGCTCTTCCCGAGCTCAAGGAACTGGCTCTCGGCGGTACTGCCGTAGGCACAGGCCTCAATACTCCCAAGGGCTTTGATGTGAAAGTAGCAGCGGCTGTTTCCGAGCTCACAGGAAAGAATTTTGTGACAGCTCCCAACAAGTTCCATGCTCTCACCAGCAAGGATGAGATCGTATTCGCACACGGTGCCCTCAAAGCACTTGCTGCTGATATGATGAAGATCGCAAACGACGTTCGCTGGCTGGCAAGCGGCCCCAGAGACGGCCTCGGTGAGATAACCATACCCGAGAATGAACCCGGTTCATCCATCATACCCGGCAAGGTAAATCCCACTCAGTGCGAACAGGTCACTATGGTGGCTGTACAGGTAATGGGAAATGATGTTGCTGTTGGAATGGCTGCATCACAGGGCAACTTTGAACTCAATGTGTTCATGCCCGTATGTGCATACAACTTCCTCCAGTCCGCAAGACTTCTTGCAGAATCCATAACCTCCTTCAACAAGAACTGCGCGGTTGGCATAAAGGCAAACAAGGATAAGATGCATCACAATCTGCACAACTCCCTGATGCTCGTAACTGCTCTCAATCCCTATATCGGATATGAGAACGCAGCCAAGACCGCCAAGAAGGCTTTCAAGGACAATATCTCCCTCAAGGAGGCTTGCGTGGAACTCGGGTTCCTCACTGCAGAGCGCTTTGACGAGGTATTCCACCCTGAACAGATGATCTGACGAATCATACTGCTGATGCCGCTCATGCGGCACAGCAGCACAATATTTGAAAAGGGGAAATTTATAGATGAAATACAGTTATTTTCCCGGCTGTACGCTCAAGAGCAAGGCGACCGAGCTTGACAAGTATGCAAGAGACTGCGCTGCTGTTCTGGGCTTTGAGATGGAGGAAATAGAGAACTGGCAGTGCTGCGGCGGCGTGTATCCCATGGCTCGCGATGAGATCGCCACCAAGCTCTCTTCTGTCCGCGCTCTTGCTGATGCAAAGGCACATGGCCGGAAGCTGCTCACCCTCTGCTCTGCCTGCCACAATGTGATAAAGCAGGTAAACAACGACATTCTCACCGATAGCGATATCTGCAGCAGGGCTAACAACTATCTTAAACTGGACGACCCCTACAACGGCGAAACAGAGGTAGTACACTACCTTGAAGTCCTTCGTGATGAGGTGGGATTCGGCGAGCTCAAAAAGGCTGTCAAGAATCCTCTCAAGGGCAAAAAGATCGCCGCGTATTACGGTTGTCTTCTTTTGCGTCCGGGCGCTGTCATGGCTATGGACGATCCCGAGAACCCCAGGATCATGGAAGATCTTATAAGGGCTCTGGGTGCTGAACCTGTTATCTATCCTCAGAGGAACGAGTGCTGCGGCGGCTATCTCTCTCTTGATGATCCCGAGGCTGTTGCAAAGCGCAGGAAGAAGATCGCAGACAGTGCGAAGGAATTTGGTGCTGATATGTTTATCACTGCCTGTCCTCTTTGTATGTACAATCTCAACAAAGCAGACAGCAGCGTGCCTGTTTATTATTTCACCGAGCTTCTTGCCGAAGCCCTCGGCGTAAAGGAATAGGAGGATTTTTCAACATGGATAAAAGAGAAGAAATCCTGCTTATCAGCGGAGTAGATCCGAAGAAATGCATGCGCTGCGGCAAGTGCAGTGCTACCTGCCCCTCCTATGATGAAATGGAATACCATCCTCATCAGTTCGTTTACATGGTGGAAACAGGCAACATAGAGCCGCTGCTCGAAAGCAAGTCCCTCTATAAGTGCCTTTCATGCTTTGCATGCATCGAAAGATGTCCCAGGGATGTGGAACCCGCCAAGCTCGTAGAGGCTGTAAGGCTCTGCGCTATCAGGCAGAAGGGCGCTAATCACATCAAGGCGGAGGATGTTCCGGAGCTTGTGGATGAAGATACACCTCAGCAGCTCCTGATGAGCGTATTCCGCAAATATTCGAAGTAAGGAGGGAATGAAATGCATAGAATAGGCGTATTTGTATGCCACTGTGGTACCAACATCGCAGCTACTGTCGATGTAAAGGCAGTTGCGGAAGCAGCTCTCAATGAGACAGGCGTTGTTTTCTCCGCAGATTATCAGTATATGTGTTCTGAAGCAGGACAGACCCTCGTTCAGGATACCATAAAGGAGCACAAGCTCACAGGCGTTGTAGTCTGCTCCTGTTCACCCAGAATGCATGAGGCAACATTCCGTAAGGCTGCTGCCAAGGCTGGTCTCAACTCCTACATGGTGGAGATCGCCAACATAAGAGAGCAGTGCTCCTGGATCCATAAGGACATGATGTCCGGTACCGAGAAGGCTGTTATACTCATGCGTGCGGCTGTGGCAAAGGTAAAGCTCAATGCTCCTCTCACACCCGGTCAGACACCTGTTACAAAGCGCGCGCTGGTAATCGGCGGCGGTATCGCAGGCATCCAGACCGCTCTTGACATCGCCGAGGCAGGCTTTGATGTTGATATAGTTGAAAAGCAGCCCACTATCGGCGGTAAGATGACCCAGATAGACAAGACCTTCCCCACACTCGACTGTGCATCCTGCATACTCACACCTAAAATGGTGGACTGCGCACAGAACGAGAAGATACACATCTACTCCTACAGTGAGGTGGAGAGCGTTACAGGCTTTGTGGGCAACTTCACGGTAAAGATAAAGCGCAAGGCTCGTTATATAGACGAGAAGAAGTGCACAGGCTGCGGCGAATGTATCGAAAAATGCCCCATGAAGAAAGTTCCCAACGAGTT
Organism: Oscillospiraceae bacterium; assembly: GCA_017394475.1. Taxonomy (GTDB): domain Bacteria; phylum Bacillota; class Clostridia; order Oscillospirales; family Ruminococcaceae; genus Huintestinicola. Next base: position 6,967 of record JAFPYQ010000309.1, read on the forward strand.
CAACCTGGGACTTGACAACAGAAAGGCCATCTACATTCCCTTTGCACAGGCTGTGCCCAAGGTAGCTACCATCGATTCCAACTACTGCATCAAGCTCAAGACCGGCAAGTGCGGTCTTTGCTCCACAGTCTGCGGCGCAGGTGCTATCGACTACACTCAGCAGGATACGATCATCGAAGAAAAATACGGTGCTATCGTGGCTGCAACGGGCTACAACCCCATCAATATCGAGAAATTCGATGAATTCGCATATTCTCAGAGCCCCGATGTTATCACATCCCTTGAACTTGAAAGACTGATGAATGCGGCAGGTCCTTCCAACGGAACACTTGTCCGTCCTTCCTACCTTTCAAATCAGCATGATCCCGAGGCTCATCCCCATACCATCGTATTCGTTCAGTGCGTAGGCTCACGTTCTACGGAGTGCAGGAAGGGCAGCAAGGAATACTGCTCCAAGATCTGCTGCATGTACACTGCAAAGCATGCGATGCTCATAAGGGAGAAATATCCCGATACCGATGTATATGTATTCTATATAGATGTCCGTACTCCCGGTAAGCTCTTCGATGAGTTCTACCGCAGAGCTGTTGAACAGTATGGCGTACACTACATCAAGGGCATGGTCGGTAAGGTGGCTCCCAAGGCCGACGGCAAGCTGAATGTCCAGGCATCCGACCTTATCTCCAACGAGCAGCTCCACATAGATGCGGATCTCGTGGTGCTCGCTACTGCCATAGAGCCCGATAAGTCAGCAAGATCCATCGGTACTATGCTCACTGCATCGATGGATACCAATGACTTCTTCACCGAGGCTCATCCCAAGCTCAGACCCGTTGAGAGCCCCACAGCAGGCGTGTTCCTTTCGGGTGTGGCACAGGGTCCCAAGGATATCCCCGAGACAGTTACCCAGGCGAGTGCTGCTGCCGCAAAGGTGATAGGCATACTCGTGAAGGATCAGCTCACAGGCAACCCCTGCGTTGCCCATTCCGACGAGCTCATGTGCAACGGCTGTTCTGCCTGCGAAAAGGTCTGCCCCTACGGTGCTATCACATATTCCGACAAGGAATTCAGGCAGCCTGACAGGACAGTTGCTATCCGCAGAGTCGCAAGCGTCAACCCCGCAGTTTGCCAGGGATGCGGTGCTTGTACTGTTGCCTGCCCGTCCGGAGCTATGGATCTCAAGGGCTTCTCAAATCAGCAAATTATGGCGGAGGTTGATGCAATATGCAGGTAAACGGAGAATTCAGACCCCTGATAGTTGCATTTTGCTGCAACTGGTGTTCCTATGCCGGCGCAGACCTTGCCGGTACCAACAGACTTAATTATCCTGCCGATGTAAAGATAATCCGTGTTCCCTGCTCATGCAGAGTAAACCCCATGTTCGTTCTCAGAGCATTTCAGAGGGGCGCTGACGGAGTTATCCTCTGCGGCTGCCATCCCGGTGACTGCCACTATACATCAGGCAACTACTTCACAAGGCGCAGAATGACACTCCTTTTCTCCATGCTCGATTATTTCGGCATAGAAAAAGAGCGTACCCGTGTTGAATGGGTATCTGCAGCCGAGGGTGCGAAATTCGCAAAAACAATGAATGAATTTGTCGAGGCTGTTACAAAGCTCGGTGAGAACAAGAGATTGGAGGATCTGAGATGCAAGAAGTAATAGATACCGCTAAAAGGCTCTTGTCGGACGGCACCGTTAATCGCGTAGCAGGCTGGAAAGCAGGCGAATTCCCCTACGATGTCACTCCCGCTGTGTTCACCACTGTCGAGGAGATAGACAACGGCTTTATATACAACGATTTCTGCGCGCCTAATCTTTCTAAGTACCTTATCAAGGAATCACACAAGGAAGGCAAGATCCTGGTGTTCCTCAAGCCCTGCGATACATACAGCTTCAATCAGCTGCTCAAGGAGCACAGGATACTCCGCGAGAACGTGTACATCGTAGGCGTGCCCTGCACAGGCAAGGTGGATATAGGCACAGTCCGCGCTATGGGCATCAAGGGCATCACCGATATGGAAAGTGACGGCGAGAACGTTACCATACACACCCTTTACGGTGACAAGGTAGTTCCCAAGACCGAGACCCTCGGTGATAAGTGCAGGACCTGCAAGTCCAAGAAGCATGTCATCTATGATGAGCTCATAGGCGAGGACGGCGAGGTGAACAACGACGGAGCACGCTTTGAGCTGGTAGAAAAGCTCGAGAAGATGACTCCCGATGAGCGATTTGAATTCTGGAGAGGCGAGCTCTCCAAGTGCATCCGCTGCAATGCCTGCCGCAATGTATGTCCCGCATGTTCCTGCGAGAACTGCGTATTTGACAACCCGGGTTCCGGCATCCAGCAGAGAGCAGCAACTGACAGCTTTGAGGAGAACATGTTCCACCTCATCCGCTCATTCCATGTTGCAGGCCGCTGCACAGACTGCGGAGAATGCACAAGAGTATGTCCTCAGAACATACCTCTCCACCTTATCAACCGTAAATATATCAAGGATATAAACGTATTCTACGGCGAGTACCAGGCAGGTGAGGACGTAATGTCCAGAGCACCCCTCAATGCCTATACATTCACCGACTGTGAGCCGGGTATCGTTTATGAAAGAGGAGGTAATGAATGATGTTCAGACTTCCCATAAACGAGCTTGACGGATTTTTTGCAAAGATCGCCGCAGGGCGCAGACTCTATCTGCCCGTGGATCAGAATGACGGCACATCCGCATTTGCAGAGTGGAGCGAGGGGACAAAGATGTCTGAAAACCTCAACACACTCCGCAGCGCAAAGTCATTCTTCTTCCCCCAGGTCACAAATCTCTGTGACTTCAATGTGAAGGACAAGGAGATAGAGGTAATAGACAACCGTGCTGACAGTGAGGATTTCGCTGTTTTCGGTGTCCGCGGCTGTGATGCAAGGGCATTCACCATACTTGACAAGGTATTCCTTGTTGACCCTATCGACAGCTACTATGCCACAAGGCGTGAGCATGGCGTCATCATCACCCTTGCCTGCACTATGCCCGAAGAGCACTGCTTCTGCAATGTTTTCGGCATTGATGCCACATCACCCGAGGGAGATGTGACCACCTGGAAAACAGACAGCTACCTGTACCTGAATGCAAACACCGAAAAGGGCGAGGCATTCATCGCAGGCATAAAGGATATTCTCGAAGAATGCGCAGCTGATGAGGTAGAGGCACAGCGCGCAAAGACCAAGGAGATCATGGCAAAGCTTCCCTTTGCAAATGTTTCCACGGAATATTTCGAGAAGAACACACTGCTTGACATATTCAATTCCGAAAAGTGGGAAAAGCTTTCCGAGGCGTGCATCGCCTGCGGTACCTGCACCTTTGTGTGCCCCACCTGCCAGTGCTACGATATCAAGGACTTTGACACAGGTCACGGCGTAAAGCGTTACCGTACATGGGACTCCTGCATGTATGCCGATTTCACGAAAATGGCGGCTGCAAACTCCAGAAATTCCCAGATGCAGCGTTTCAGGCAGAGATTCATGCACAAGCTGGTATACTTCCCCGACAATAACAACGGTGAATTCGGCTGTGTAGGATGCGGACGCTGTCTCACAAGATGTCCCATTTCCATGAATATCGTAAAAGTCATAAAGACCTTCGGGGAGGAATAGTCAATGCATAACGAAACGCTTATACCAAAGATAGGTGTCGTTACCGATATAAGGCAGGACACTCCCGATGTCAAGACTTTCAGAGTTGTCGGGACGGACGGCAAGAAGCTGTTCGAGCACATTCCCGGGCAGTGCGCGATGGTATCTATGCCCGGCGTGGGCGAGGGTATGTTCTCCATAACCTCATCCCCCACAAACACCGAATTTATGGAGTTTTCCATTAAGAAATGCGGAACTCTCACATCATGGCTCCACTCTATGGATGTAGGCCAGCAGATAACAGTAAGAGGCCCCTACGGCAACGGTTTCCCCGTGGAGACCACCTTCAAAGGCAAGGATCTGCTGTTCATCGCCGGCGGTATAGGTCTTGCACCTCTCCGCTCGGTAATAAACTATGTCCGCGACAAGCGCGAGAATTACGGTTCTGTACAGATAATCTACGGTTCCCGTTCAAAGGATGATCTTGTGGATTATCAGGAGATCCTCGACGAATGGATGAGCTGCCCTAATACCGAGGTCAACCTCACCATCGACCGCGAGCAGGAGGGCTGGGACGGCCATGTAGGCTTCATCCCCAACTATGTCAAGGAGCTCGAGCCCGATACCTCCAAGACTGTCGTTATGTGCGGACCTCCCATCATGATCAAGTTCACACTTGCAGGTCTCAAAGAACTGGGATTTGTGGATACCAACGTATTCACCACTATGGAACTGCGCATGAAGTGCGCTATCGGCAAATGCGGCCGCTGCAATATCGGCAACAAGTATGTCTGCAAGGACGGACCGGTATTCAGCTTTGACCAGCTCAGCGAGCTGCCGAATGAGTACTGATACAGTTCTTCAAAAGGAGCAGATATAATGGAAAACATGGTTAATATATTCCTGTTCGGCAAGCAGTACAGCGTACCTGCAAGCCTTACGATAATGAAAGCAATGGAATACGCAGGCTACAAGCTCGTAAGAGGCTGCGGCTGCCGCAACGGTTTCTGCGGTGCCTGCGCTACCATCTACAGGATAAAGGGAAAGCAGGAGCTTTTCACATGCCTTGCCTGCCAGACACAGGTACAGGACAATATGTACATAGCTACACTGCCTTTCTTCCCGCTCATCAAGCAGGTCTATGACATCAACACCATCCCTACCAACCAGCAGGTGATGATGCAGCTTTATCCCGAGATCTATGCCTGTGTGGGATGTAATGCCTGCACAAAGGCTTGTACTCAGAAGCTCAATGTAATGCAGTATATCGCTTATGCACAGAGAGGCGACTTTGCAAAGTGCGCAGAGGAATCCTTCGACTGTGTAATGTGCGGCGTATGCTCATCAAGATGTCCTGCAGGCATCTCCCATCCTCAGGTGGGTATGCTGGCAAGGCGTATCAACGGTAAGTATCTCCAGCCCAAGACCCAGCACCTTGAGGACAGGGTAAAGGAAATACACAACGGCGATTTCAAGGAATTCCTCGATGAGCTCATGGCTGAATCCCGCGAAGAGGGACAGGCTAAGATCATGGAACGCTACAACACAAGAGAGATCGAGCAGTAAGGGAGGAAAGTTAAGATGTACGAAAGCTACACTACAGACCAGATGCGTGAGTCTCTGAAAAAAGTTGAGGCGAACCGTGCCGCAAATGCGGCTTATGAGCCTGAAAGAATGACTGCACAGCAGAAAGATGATGTGCTTATGACATATCATCCCGACTATATAGTATCCGAATTTGAGGACCTTAAGATCGGCCCCAACAAGGGCGAGAAGGTACCCCACCAGCTTGCTGATCTTCTCCAGGCAAACAGCAGGATAGACCCTGCAAAGATAGACCTTGAGAACCCCAAGTATGATGTGGATGTTCTCGTTATCGGCGGCGGCGGAGCAGGTTCTTCCGCAGCTATCGAGGCTCACGAGGGCGGCGCAGACGTAATGATCGTTACAAAGCTCCGTATAGGTGATGCCAACACCATGATGGCTGAGGGCGGCATCCAGGCTGCCGACAAGCCCAACGACAGCCCCTGCCAGCACTATATAGATGCTTACGGCGGCGGCCACTTCAAGGGCAAGCCCGAGCTGGTGGCAAAGCTCGTTACAGAGGCTCCCGATGCTATCAAGTGGCTCAATGAGCTGGGCGTAGAGTTCGATAAGATGCCCGACGGCACTATGGTGACCACTCACGGCGGCGGAACATCCAGAAAGAGGATGCATGCCTGCAAGGACTATTCCGGCGCAGAGATAATGAAGACTCTCCGTGACGAAGTGCTCAACCGTCAGATCCCCGTTGTTGACTTCACAGCAGCTGTTGAGATCATCAAGGACGACAAGGGCGCTGCAGCAGGTGCAGTCCTCATGAATATGGAAACAGGCGAGCTCATGGTAGCAAAGGCTAAGTGTGTCGTTATCGCAACAGGCGGTGCAGGCAGACTCCATTATCAGGGCTTCCCCACATCCAACCACTACGGTGCTACCGCAGACGGACTTATCCTTGCTTACAGAGCAGGCGCTAAGCTCCTCTATGCAGATTCCCTCCAGTACCATCCCACAGGTGCTGCATTCCCCGAGCAGATATTCGGCGCACTCGTTACAGAGAAGGTACGTTCTCTCGGCGCTAAGCTCGTCAATGTTGACGGCGAAGTATTCATGCATCCCCTGGAGACCCGTGATATCTGTGCATCCTCTATCATCAGGGAGTGCAAGGCTCGCGGCAAGGGCATCAGCACAGGCGACGGCGAAGGCGTATGGCTCGATACTCCCATGATCGAACTCAAGAACGGTGAGGGTACTATTGAAAAGCGCATCCCCGCTATGCTCAGGATGTTCATGGAGTACGGCATAGATATCCGCAAGGAACCCATCCTTGTATACCCCACTCTCCACTATCAGAACGGCGGTATCGACATCACTCCCGACGGAATGAGCGGTGTTGAGAACCTCTATGTTGCAGGTGAGGCAGTAGGCGGTATCCACGGCAGAAACAGACTCATGGGCAACTCTCTCCTCGACGTTATCGTATTCGGCAGAAATGCAGGCCGCAGCGTTCGTGAGAAGTTCAAGACCGTTACAGTTGGCAAGCTCACTCTTGAGCATGTAAACGATTTTGCCAAGGAAATGAAGGCAGCAGGCATCGAGACCGATATAGTTTCTCCCAAGCTCCTTCCCGACTATGCAAGAAAGTTCAACGGCTGATAAAGCTCTCCGCAGTGTTATGCACTGCGGAGATTTTCTGTCTGCGGACGAAAACGTCAAGATATATTGTTCATATATTGCGGTCATTCAGGGATGTATTTGTGAAAAATAGACAAAGTTATTTGCCTGATTTACAGCTTTTTGCTGAAATTGTGCTTGATATTAGTTGGTGAAAGTGGTATAATTATAGCAGTGTTGGAGTATTCGCAGAAAATGACAGGTAAGGGTGCCTGCCTCCGGGATAGAGGCTTCATCCCTTAAGAATAACAGATCATGAAAATAACGGAGAATTCAGGATTATTTGCGAATTGACGGAAAGAAAAGTCAATGAGCGGATATGAGATATGTAAAGCAGGAAAGAAGATTGACCGATCTACTGTTAAAAAGATTTGTAAAGGATCATGAGAATACAGCCGATCCGAAAGTCCGTGCTGCATACGGGCGGCTGGGCGGCACAGTGGGCATCGTGACCAATATCCTGCTTGCGGTGATAAAGTACATCGCAGGCGTGATATCCGGCTCGGCAGCTATCATATCGGATTCGGTAAATAATTTTTCGGACAGCATAAACAGCATAGTGACCCTTGCAGGCATGTCTGCTGCGGCAAAGCCCGCTGACAGGGAGCATCCCTACGGACATGGAAGGACTGAGTATCTCACCGCCCTGTGCATAGGCATAGCCATAGTTTATGTGGGCATATCACTGCTGGTGTCCTCGGTGAAAAAGGTGATACATCCGGAGCCGGTCACACCCTCTGCGGCAGTGCTCATAGTGCTCGGTATTTCGATACTTATGAAGCTGTGGCTGTCGCTGTTCAACAAGAAGCTGGGAAAAATGGCGGATTCTTCCGTTCTGATGGCAAATTCCCAGGACTCACGGAACGATATTTTCGCCACAGGTGCAGCCTTTGCGGGAACGGCTTCCGCATACTTCACCACCCTTCCCGTGGATGCGGTGATGGGCGCTGTGGTGTCCCTCTATGTAACATATTCGGGATTCGGTATACTGAGAGATACCATAGGCGACCTGCTGGGGCGATCTGCTTCGGATGAGACCATAGGCAGGCTCAAAGAGATCGTGAGCAAAGATGACCGCATTCTGGGCGTCCACGATATCATGATACACGATTACGGCCCGGGACATTCCCTTGCATCCTGCCATGTGGAAGCGGACAGCAGGGAATCTCTGGTGGAGATACATGACATTATAGATGATGCGGAGAATGAGGTGTATGAACAGCTGGGGATACTCCTCACCATACATATCGACCCTGTGGATACAGAGGATGATGACCTCATCCGCTGCCGTGATATGATCGCAGGATTTGTCCGTACACTGTGCGAAAATGCTGATATCCACGATGTGCGCATCGTCCATAAGCATACAGAGCCGCTGCTTGAATTTGATGTAATTTTTCCCTATGGGAAGGAAAAATGCAGCAGCGGATACCGCGAAAAGATAGAAAGCTTTCTTGACTGTAATTTCCCCGATCTCAGATACCGCTTCGAGATCGAGTATGATAACAGATGATGGATATAGAAAAGGCTAAGACCTGCTGTTTCACAGGGCACAGACCCGAAAAGCTCCCCGATAACGGGAATGAGAACTCGGTGGTCATAAAGGCACTGAAAAGCCGACTGTTCCTTGAAACAAAGAATGCAGTGGCACAGGGGTATAAATACTTCATTACAGGTATGCAGAGAGGCGTTGACCTGTGGGCAGGGGAGTGTGTCCTCGACCTTATGGGTGAAAATGATATCCACCTCATAGCGGCGATCCCCTATAAGGATTTCGGAAAGAACTATCAGGCGCAGGATAAATGGCTGTTCGGACGGATTACCGACAGCGCGGATAAGATAGTCTATATCTCGGAGAAGTATACAAAGGACTGTTATAAACAGAGAAATCTCTATATGATAGAGAATTCTTCTATGCTCATAGCGGTAGTGGATGATTATAACAGCGGTTCCGGACAGACCATAGGTCTTGCAAAGAAAAACGGGCTCATCATAAAAAATATCCTGATACACGGGAATGAGAACGACCAGTGTACATTTGTGTGATGAGACTAAATCTTGATACTCCGCAGATAAAAACCGGCGAGGCAGCACCTACCTTGCCCATGTAAGTATAAACTTTACGGACAAATAAGAGTTACCGGGTAGCAAAATAAAAGCCCTTTGCAAAAATAATTAACGAGGCAGCTGCGGGCTTACCCATGTAAGTACAAAGCTTTACGGACAAATAAGGGTTATCGAGTCGCAAAATAAAAGCTCTTTACAAAATAATAAACGAGGTAGCTGCGGGCTTGCCCGCGGGTTGACAAATCCTATGTAATGTGGTAATATTTTATAAGTGATCGAGGCTGAAATGGAAAGACAGAAACCTTATTATTTAGACCAGAACGGCTGGTCAAGTGAAGATTATTACAGCCTGCACAGATATCTGCACAGGCTTATCCTCAAGCATGAGCAGAGAAGCTCGGAAATAGCTCTTATGAATACATCTCTGATGAGTGAAAAGACTAAAGTGCTGTTGTATTGTATCATAAAGTATTATGGACTTGAAATGTTGTTCAAACTGCCGAACCTCTCGGATATAGCCGATTGTAAGCCATTATCCGAACCTCTTGTACTCGGTACGCATGACCTCAGAGAGCCATTTTATTATGATATGAATGTGGTGTTTTGAGTTCGGAGGTTTGATGTGATAGGATTAGAAGCATCGCTTGCAGATTTCAATGCAGCGTTGAGTGCTTTGGATAAAAAACTCGGACATCATGGGCTTTCCATTGAGATAAGGGCTATCGGCGGATATGCGATGCTATACAATAAATTGCGTATCGGCGGCTATACAATGGATGTTGATACAGCTACCCGTGATATTTCTCCTGAAGTAATGGAGCTTGTAAGAGAAGTTGCAGAGGAAAAAAGGCTCGATGAAGACTGGATAAATAATGATTCTTATATACTTCCCGAAGTAGTTGATATAATTGACAAGCTGAAATGGCAGAAAGATGACAGCTTTGATAATATTGACCTTTATGTGGCAGACATAGGATCACTTCTTATATTAAAGACCCGTGCGGTAGAATATGGTGGACTGGCTCCGAGAATAACCGACCAGTCTGATCTGCTTGATATTCTTTCAAATCTTGATATACACAATATTGATGAATTGAAAGCAAATGACCTTACAAAAGGCTTTGAGAAGAAATATCCAAGATGTTTTGAGTTTTTGAAGAAAAAAGTTCAGTGGTAAATATGCAAAAGAGGCGTTAGTATGAAAAAAGCAGTTATAACGGTAATAGGCAAGGATGCGGTGGGCATACTTGCGAAGGTGAGCACAATATGTGCTGATGCCAAGGCAAATGTAATAGAAGTGACACAGAGCGTGCTGCAGGATATGTTTGCAATGATAATGCTTGTGGATATAGATAAGATAGACATTGAATTTTCCGAGCTGGTGGACAGGCTCACAGCGCTGGGCGATGATCTGGGACTGAAGATCCACACCATGCACGAAGATATATTCAATACCATGCACACGATATGATCGCGCTGCTTTGAGGGACAGACCGGCTATGATAAATGTTTACGATATACTTGAGACTATCCGCATGATAGATGACGAGTGCCTTGATATCCGCACGATAACCATGGGCATATCTCTCCTTGACTGCATGGACAGTGATATAGACAAGGCCTGCGGCAAGGTCTATGATAAGATAACACGCTGCGCAAAGGATCTTGTGGCAACAGGCGAGCAGATCGAGAAGGAATACGGGATACCCATAATCAATAAAAGACTCTCCGTTACTCCTATGTCGATGATATCCGCATCCTGCAAGGGCTCTCCCGTAAAATTCGCACAGTGCATGGATAACGCTGCTAAGCAGGTGGGTGTGAACCTCATCGGCGGCTATTCTGCACTTGTACAGAAGGGCTTTTCCGCAGGTGAGAGAGAGTTCATCGAAACTATCCCCGAGGCTCTTGCTTCTACCGACAGAGTGTGCTCCTCGGTAAATATAGGCTCTACCCGCACGGGCATCAATATGGATGCTGTAAAGCTCATGGGTCACATCGTCAAGCGCAGTGCAGAGGCAACTGTGGATAACAGATGCTTCGGCGCAGCCAAGCTGGTGGTATTCTGCAATGCCGTGGATGATAACCCCTTTATGGCAGGCGCATTCCATGGAGTGGGCGAACCGGACTGCATAATAAACGTGGGCGTTTCCGGCCCCGGTGTTGTTCGTTCCGCACTTTCCAAATACCCCGATGCGGATATAAACGAGCTGGCAGATATCATAAAGAAAACAGCGTATAAGATAACAAGAGTGGGTCAGCTGGTGGGCGTTACCGCCTCCGAAAGACTGGGAGTGCCCTTTGGCATAGTCGATCTTTCCCTTGCCCCCACCCCTGCGGTAGGCGACAGTGTTGCCTATATTTTGGAGGAGATGGGCCTTGAAAAATGCGGTTGCGCGGGAACTACCGCATGCCTTGCGATGCTCAACGATGCCGTTAAAAAGGGCGGCGTAATGGCTTGCTCGCGCATCGGCGGACTTTCGGGCGCATTCATTCCCGTTTCGGAGGATGCAGGCATGATAGCTGCCGCACAGAGCGGCTCTCTGCTCATCGAAAAGCTCGAGGCCATGACCGCTGTGTGCTCTGTGGGACTTGATATGATAGTCATCCCCGGCGATACTCCCGATGAGGTCATCTCGGGCATAATCGCGGATGAGGCAGCCATAGGCATGGTGAACAACAAGACTACCGCAGTCAGGGTGATCCCCGCCATAGGCTGCAAGGAAGGCGACGAACTGGACTGGGGCGGACTTTTCGGAAAGGGACCTGTAATGCCTGTCAATACCTTCTCCCCCGCAAGGTTCATCAACAGGGGAGGGCAGATACCTGCTCCGCTGCACAGCCTGAAAAACTAGTGGTCGGTGATCAGTGGTCGGTTTACAAGCCGTTTTATAGTATACAGCATCACTTTATGGGATATAAACCGGACAGATATGTCTTTACCTGACCACTGTCAACTTTAGAGGTATAATATGGACGATATAATCTCAACTATCCTCGATATGGACAAGA
>JAFPYQ010000310.1 GCA_017394475.1 Oscillospiraceae bacterium
CTGAATGCCTCCACAGGGGCGGGCAGCAGATAGACTGCCAGGCATATCGCAAGAAAGAAGGGGGATATCCTTGTGATGTGCTCTTTCATATCCGGGCAGCCGCTTTTTTTCCACCTGAGCTGTATCTCCTCTGCAGCACGCATAAGCAGCAGGAAGGATATGAGCGCAAAGACCTGCTTGTTCATCGCTGTCCCGAAGATGGGGCTGTACAGGCAAAAACAAAGCATCGCCACGGCAGCAGCCCTTCTTGCCCATATATTCCTGTCTAAGATCATCCCTGCCGCAAATGCCGCCGCAGAGAAGCATACGACCCATACTATCCAGAAGTGTTCGTCTATAAATATCTGCTTGTACTCTTCATCCGCAGCAATGTACAGACCTATGAGGAATACCGATACTATCCCCGTGCTGCGCAGTCTGTTCTTCGTCCCCATGTGGCGCAGTGCGGTCATGAATACGGTGGAGACCGTACAGATCAGATATGTGATGCCATTCTGCGGTATATCGGCATAGGAGCCGAAAAGCATTATCATAAGCAGAGAAAGCGGCAGGATATTTATCATATCATACAGCGCGTTCATTCTCCAAGCCCCTTTGAAATATCCTTATACGGTGAGATGCAGACAATAGTGCAGCTTTTGTGAGAGGACAGCTCCGCGATGCTTTTTTCATTATCGGTGACATAGAAGATCACCACATACAGCTCGTTGTGTTCAAGTTCATCTATCAGCGCATCTATGGCGGCATCCCGGGATGAAAGGACGAGGAATACCATGGAGCTGTCAAATATATCCCTTCTGCGCATGACAGAATCATAAAGCAGGCTGTGGGTATTAAGGGATGAAAAGCCTGTTTCGGAGACCGCATCGTAGAAGCTCTCGAATTTCTGTGGGCTTTCCACCGTCAGGCTGACAAGCTCCCGGGACAGATGATACTCTGCGGCGCTTATGCGATGCCTGCTGAAATAGCAGCAGACCGCCAGTGTCACCTCGAGTATCTTGTTTTCAAAGGGCAGGAACTCTGCGGGTTCATCGCTGCTCCTGAAGGTATCGGTGATGACTGCGATCTCCTGATGATCCGTGCCTGTGAGTAGCCTTGTCATGAGCGTGCCAGTCCTTGCGGACTGAGGCCAGTTTATGGTCCTGCGGTCATCCCCTGCGATATATTCACGGCTCAGGATGTCAAGCTCCGATCTGTTGTTTTCCGAGCCTCTCACAGCATCGGTAAGCTCCAGTTCCCCCAGACTGTCCGTTATCACCAGTTGAGGCTTTACAAAGGCGCGTAGGCTGTCCTTGTTCTTATACCTTATTTTGAAAAGACGGAAAAAATCCTGTATCTCTATCTCTTTGATGCCCACCTTGTATTCGCCGCAGTAACGGCAGATGAGCCGCGTTTCCTTTTCTATCCTTGAATCAGGCCTCAGCTCATATTCTGTCTCATCGTCAAGGTCGGTAATAGTTGAAAAGGATGAAAAGAAGCGCACCCTTATGCCCGCAAACAGCAGCGGACATTCGTTCACAAGGGCAAAGGTATAGGCAACGGACTCATTCACCGTGACAAATCGCTGATCGAGCTTCTGATATATATGAAAGAGATTCAGCACTGCCACAAGGTAAAGCAGGGAGACCGGGGGGATAAGTGTGAGCACGGCGAACATCCCGTAGGTCACGGCACCACCTCTGAGGCTTATACCCACTATGGACAGAATCCATAGCAAAAACCATATTATCCTGTTGTGCATAAAAATCTCCCTGTATCAGAAGTCCACATGCTCGTTAAAAACAAATCCGCCCTTTGTGTTCTTGTATGTGGTGAGGGCTGTATATCTTCCCTTGTCATCCACATTTATCTCATATCTCCACTGTATGGCAGGCGAGCCTTTAAAGCCTATGGGGATATCCTTTGATGTATGCACTGCCTTGCCGATATAGTCTGTGAACAGGCATACTACTATCCCTTCATCTGCCCTGCTGTAGTCATATTCCTCCGCATATACCTGCTGCGAATCGTGGGCGTTTATACGATAGAATCCCCTGAGGCGCTGCATATCATCATAGACGATCTTAAAATGTTCGTCCTGTATCCATCTGTGGTTTTCGTAAAACATGGCTGTCCAGACACAGCCCTTGTAATCTGTAAAATATATTGTCTCGCTCCTTTTGGCAAGACCGCCGTCAGGTGAGAGCGTGCCGTAGTTTTCTATGGCAAGGGGTTTGCCGCTGTTGTCATACAAAACTCTCCGGTGCAGTTGTCCGGGCTTGATATTTTTGATCACCTTACCGGGCTTGAAGTTTCTGATGATAAATTTTGTCAGTGTGCTGGGTGATGCGATGCCGAGCCATCCTCCGTATGTGCATATCTTTTGGCTGCACACATTCTTTTCGGTGTATATCCTAAACTCATCAAGACGATCGTGAGCATAGGCGTGAAACTCATCGCACTCCACAGACAGGGCATCCCAGTATCCGTACAGTTCCATCCCGCGCCTCCTGTCACATGGGTATCTTTGCTTTCTGTATGAGCTTTGCTATTATATCGTCCTTGTTTTCCTTTGCTATCCTTGCCTCCGAGGTGAGCGTCAGCCTGTGAGTCAAGACATAGGGGGCAACAGCCTTGATATCATCGGGTTTTACAAAATCGCGGCCTTCCATGAATGCTCTTGCCTGAGAGGCCTTTATCAGAGCCAGTACCGCTCTTGGGCTCGCACCTAAGACAAAGCGCTTTTCCTCCCTTGTGATCTCCGCGATATTTCTTGCATAAAGTATCACGGGGTCCTTTATAGTCACTGCTGCAGCCTTTTTCTTCATTTCTATGACATCGGCAGCAGTGATGACGCTTTCCACCCTGTCAACGGTCTTTCCCTCGAGCATATTCCGCGCCATACGGAGCTCTTCGGATTCATCGGGATAGTCTATGGTGATCTTCATCATGAATCGGTCAATCTGAGCCTCTGGCAAGGGATATGTGCCCATGAATTCCACAGGGTTCTGTGTGGCTATGACCATAAAGGGCTGCGGCAGCCTGTGCTTTACACCGCCGACTGTGGTCTGTTCCTCTGCCATGGCTTCGAGAAGGCTCGACTGTGTCTTGGGGGAAGTCCGGTTTATCTCATCCGCAAGGATTATCTGATGCATCACAGCCCCTTCGCGGTATTCAAATTCACCCGTTTTCATATTGTATATCTCAGAGCCCATGATATCCGCTGGCAGGGTATCGGGAGTGAACTGTATCCTGCCGAAATCACATTCCACAGACCGTGCAAGGGTGGAAGCAAGAGTTGTCTTGCCCACTCCGGGGATGCCTTCAAGAAGGATATGCCCACCTGCGAGCAGGCATATCAGAAGACATTCTATGGTTTCTTCACTGCCTACAAAATATTCACTTATATGTTTTTTGAGACGGTCTATCATTTGCTTTTCCTCCATGAGGCTGTGTCTGTTGTTCCATTGTTGTATCGCGGATATGTTCCGCAGGATGACTGATATCTATTCTATCACAAATCTGACTAAAATGCAATAATATCGGACAAAGCTCACGGTTATTTCGTGTTGCTCAATGATTTGTATAAAATAAATAAAACAATATATAAAAACACGTCCGTAAATATGCAAATATACATTTTTCGACCGACGGTCGGTTTTGCTCTTGACAAGGCTTCTTATTTGTGATAATATGAATACAGCAAAACCGACTGACAGTCGAAAACGGAGGATTAAAATGACAAAGGGTGAAAAGAGAAAAAAGGAACTGCTGGAGATAGCATTCGGATCGTTCCTCACAAAGGGTTATGAGCAGACCAGCGTTGATGATATAATAGCTGCCGCAGGCATCGCAAAGGGGACATTTTACTACTATTTTGAGAGCAAGGAACAGATGCTCGAGGAAGTCACGGAGCTGATGATAGAACGGGAGGCTGCTGTGGCCGAAGAGATCGCGGCATCAGACCTGCCCGCTCCCGAAAAGTTCATAGGCATAATATCTTCCTTCCGTCCGCAGAAGGAGGAAGCGGAGATAAGCGATGTGGTGAACCGCCCGGAAAATTTCCGTATGCATGAAAAGCTGAAGAAAAAGCTGATAGAAAGGATGGTGCCTATCCTGGGCAGGATAGTGGAGGACGGCATCAGAGACGGCATTTTCGACTGCGATCACATACCCGAACGCCTGAAGATACTGCTGTATGTGGGCAGCAACCTCTTTGATGCGGGAAGCTACACCCAAAATGAATTTGATGTATTCGTTGATCTTACCGAAAAAATACTTGGAGCAAAGCAAGGCCTGGTGGATATGATCAGGAAACTTATCGGATAGGGAGGGCGGCTATGGAGAAATATACTTATCGGCCTGTCAGATTTTATGTGACCGTATTTGCACTTACCTGGGGCTGGTGGCTGCTGGCGCTGCTGTTCAGGGACACATCGGTGATGTTCCTTTTCATGGCCATCGGGCTTTTTATGCCCGCTGTGACCGCCATAGTGACAGTGCTCACATCAAAGAACAAGATGCTCAAAGAGGACCTTAAAAGGAAGATAGTCGGGTTTTACAGGATAAAGCCCCTGAGCATCGTCAAGGCAGTTCTGCTGTTCTTAGTCTGCGTTGTTGTTTCCATAGGCATATCCGTTCTTTTCGGGGGCTCTCCCGAACAGTTCTCGTTTACCGAAGATTTTTCATTTTCAATAGCAGGCACATCCGCACTTCTCACTATGGTGCTGGCATCGATCATAGAGGAAGTGGGATGGAGAGGCTACGGTGAGGATGCGGTAGGCTCCTATCACACATGGTTCAGGGAATCCATAATATTCGGCTGCATCTGGGCATGCTGGCATCTCCCACTTTTCCTTATCCCCGGTACCTATCACTATACACTGAAGGAAATGGGTGCTTTGTATGTGATAAATTTCCTAGTAAGTGCCATTCCTGTGGACTTTCTTCAGACATGGGTGTATGTGAAGAACAACCGCAGTATGCTGGCAACAGCGGTATTCCATCTTTTCCTCAACGTTATGCAGGAAAAGATCAATATCTCACCCGAAACAAAATGCATAGAGACAGTCGTTATGCTTGTAGCTGCTGCGATAGTAGTAGCTGCCAACAAAGAGCTGTTCTTTGACAAGTCTCACATAGGGAACCTCCTTGAAGTGCAGTACAGGAGTGATGAGAGTGAAAAGAAGTAATTTCGGCAGATTTCTTCTGCTGTGGGCGGGTGAACTGATATCATCCATAGGCGGCGGGCTCACGAGTTTCGGCCTCGGTGTATATATCTTCAATAAAACAGGCAGTGCGGCAAGCATGGCTCTGGTGACACTGCTGGGATTCCTGCCAACTCTGCTCCTCAGCGTCCCTGCGGGAGTCCTTGCGGACAGGTATGACAGAAGGCTGCTTATGATGGCAGGGGACGGGCTTTCAGCCATCGGGGTGATCTATATCCTTATCTGCATGATAAACGGCAGTGCAGGGCTTGTGAACATCTGCATCGGGGTATCCGTAAGTGCGGTGTTTTCATCGCTGCTCGAACCTTCCTACAGGGCGACGGTGACAGATCTGCTGACAAAAGAGGAGTATTCAAAGGCCAACGGCCTTGTGTCACTGGCGGGCAGTGCGAGGTATCTGTTCTCCCCTGTGATCGCGGGCATACTCCTTTCATATTTCGATGTAAAGCTGCTGCTGGTAATAGATATCTGCACATTTTTTCTGACCATATCGGCTGCGGCGGTGGTGAGAAAGGGCATTACCGTTCAGAAGCGGGAGGTACACGGCACATTCCTCGAAAGCATGAAGGAGGGCTGGAATGCACTGGCAGGCAACAGGGGCGTTCTGATGCTGGTTGTGATATCCTCGGTGATAACGATGTTCATGGGAATGTTCCAGATACTTGCGGAGCCTCTGATACTCTCATTCTGCGATGCAACGACTCTTGGCATAGCTGAAACGGTATGCGCATGCGGTATGCTGATATCGGGCATTATAATAGGCATAAGGGGGATAAAGGGCAGCTTTGTGAAGATACTCGGTATATCCCTGGCACTGTCGGGTGTGTTCATGACAGGTTTCGGTCTTGTTGAAAACATCGTTCCGATATGTATCTCGGGCTTTCTGTTCTTTGCGGCGCTGCCCTTTGCAAACAACTGCCTTGACTACCTTGCCCGCATAAATATCCCCGATGAGCTGCAGGGCAGGGCATGGGGCATGATAGGCTTCATATCGCAGCTTGGGTATGTTGCAGCCTATGCGCTGTCGGGCATCGCGGCTGATTCCCTTGGGAATATCACAGGCCTCGGTGTTGGCAGGGGAGCAGCTATGGTCATCATGGCGGCGGGTGCAGCCCTCACACTGTCGGCACTTGTGATACCAGCGACAACGAGCATAAGAGGGCTTGAAAAGCCGTCCGAACCTGCTGTATCCGAATGTGCATGATATAGCAGGATGAAGAAAAGACCGCATCGGATATCGCCGATGCGGCCTTTTCTTCATATTTTTTCGTAATGTTCCGAAAAATGTTGCATTTGTTCCCGAAAAGATGTATGATGTTTTTAGTGGTCGTTTCAAAGTGGTCAGTGATCGGATGCTCATAGGGGCATCCGTGACCACTATGTAAAGGGCGCTTTCAAGCCATCAAAAAATTTTTTCAGAAAAACCCGGAAATTTTTGTAACGAAATCCGTTTTCGTCCGTCTAATATATGAAAGCGATAAAAAAGGAGGTGATAAAGTGGACCGTGAGGATGTAGGAAAGCTGTATGAAGCGCACTTTATGAGAGTTTTCTCCTATTGTATGACTCTTTCGGGAGACCGTATGCTGTCGGAAGAGATAACCCAGGAAACATTTTTCAGAGCCTTTATGAAACGTGAAAACTACCGCGGAGGATCGAGCGAAGTAACATGGCTCTGTACCATAGCACGAAATATATATATAGATGAAAAGCGGCGCAGCGGGAGAATGGACAGCCTTGAGGACATGACCGAAGAGATAGCGGACAGTTCGGGAGGGGTAGAACAGACCGTCGCTGACAGGGATTCTTCATACAGGATACATACAGCTCTGCAGGAACTTGAAGAACCCTACCGCGAGGTGTTTGAACTAAGGGTCTTCGGTGAACTTGGCTTCAGGGAGATAGGTCAGAAGCTGGGAAAGACAGAGAGCTGGGCACGGGTCACTTATCACCGTGCAAAGCTGAAACTACAGGAAAGGACGGAAGTTTGAATGAAAGTCCATTGTGATGTTATACAGGATCTCCTGCCGCTCTATGCAGATGAGGCGTGCAGTGAGGAAAGCAGAAAGCTTGTGGAGGAACATATCGCTGAATGTGAGGATTGTATGAAAATGCTGGATATGCTGAGGAATAATGATATAGAGGATGATCTTAAGATCGAACGCAGCGGCGTTCTTGAATACGGGGCAAGAGAGTTCAGAAAGCAGACCGCAAAGTTCGGCGGTGCCATATCGGGAGCGGTCATGATACCTGTTCTTGCGTGCCTGGCGCTGAATTTCGTGGCAAGCGGCGGCTTCGGATGGTTCTTCATCGTGATAGCATCCCTTCTGGTGGCCGCATCACTGATCCTCGTACCCATCTTTGTAAAGCAGGACAAGGCGTTCTGGATGTTCGTTTCATTTTGTGCCAGCCTTACCATACTGTTAATGGTCACCTGCGGGCACTGGTTCTGGATCGCATCGAGTGCATCGCTTTTCGGCCTGTGCGCAGTGTTCCTTCCCTTTGTGATAAGGGCAAGGCCACTGCAGCCCTTCGTTGAGGGAACAAGCAAGGCTAAGACAGTCATAGCCGTGGATATAGCACTGTTCCTCAATATGATGACTGCGATAAATGTAACTCTCAATTATGAAAGAATGGCTGCAATATTCTTCATAGGCGGCGCTGCAGCAGTACTGTGTGTGATATTCGGCCTTATCGGAAAGAAAGGAAAATGATCATGAAAGCAATAGTAACGATAGTTCTTGGACTGGCTGCACTGGCAGCCATAGGCGGTGCAGTATTTTACGCAAACGGAGCATTCAGGCTCCCGGGCGTTGCGGATATCTTCGCATACACATACAAATACGACAACGGAGAAAGGTTCACCGCAGGGAATACCACCATCAGCGTCCCTGTGAAAAATATGGATATCGACTGGGTGAACGGCAATGTGACCGTTGATTATCACGATGATGACACCGTACTGATATCGGAGACTTCAAAAATGGCTCTTGATGATGATACAAGGCTACACTGGTGCATGGACGGCGATAAGCTCATTGTAAAGTTTGCAACGTCGGGGGCACGCATCAGACCTGATCTCGGGAAGGATATCGTCATCACCCTGCCCCGCAGTGCCGTGACTGAAAGTGCTGTTATAGACAATACCACCGGCGATATCTTTGTAAAGGGCGGCTCGTGGTCTGCTCTGGGTCTCAGCTGTACAACAGGCTCTGTAAACCTTTCTGCCGATTCTGTGGATGACCTTACGGCACACTCTACCACAGGCAATGTGAATATAGATGTCATGAGCACAGGTACAGCTGATCTTCACTGCACCACAGGAGATGTGATCCTTGTCACAAGCTGCTTTGACAGCCTGAAAGCCAAGACCACAACAGGCGATATCAGGGCAAAGCTCCCCGAAAAGCTCGGCTTCACAGCAACACTTTCCGCCACTACGGGCGATGTTTCCTGCGCTATCCCTCACACAAACAGCAACAAGACCTATACCGTCGGCGACGGCAGCAGGACTGTCGAGATGAAGGCCACTACGGGAAATGTATCGATAACAGGCTGAACAACAAATGAAAAAGCATTTCCTGACAGATTTAAAAGAAAAGGTAAGAAAGCCTTTTGATGCCCTTAGCACAAAGCTGTCACCATGGGCTGAATTCCTGGGGGAGGGCAGACCCGGCGGTATTATTGCCATGCTGCTGCTGAGTTTTCAGTTTGACATTATGAAGGCAATGTTCGGTCTGCCGTTCCCGAAGCCTCTGACAATGCTCCTTTCTGCAATTTTGACGATCATTCTGGCAGAAATACTGCTGCTGGTCGTCAGGCTGGTGTTCGGCGGCGGCACAAGGCCCAGAATATACTTTTTTGTCACATGGGCGCTGGTCTGCACAGCGAACCTCTTTGGCGTGCAGATGTACATAGTTCTTGTGCCGCTGATAATGAGTCTGGTGTTCGTCCTCGCGGTGGATATCTTCGGAAGATGTACCGTGGCATTTATCAGACAGCGTCGGTTCAGACAGATCTTCGGGTACACAGCAGGCGGTATCTCTCTTGCTGTCATAATACTGTACGGTTTATTCTTCCGCACCGACAATTTCGGCAAAAGCAGAGTGACCTTTTATCTGAACGCTGCACCTGCCGTATCGGCTGAGGCAGTTCCGGGCTTTGACAGCTATCTCGAAAACGGTACATACGAAGTCACAGAGCTTTCCTACGGTAATGCCGCTGATTCGGACATAAAGACCGGGATCATAGATATATCAGAACTTGCGACGCTTGAAGACCGTGATATTTTAGATAAGATAAGTGATATCGGCAGCCATCATGATCTCAGAGAGGCGCCGGTCAGGGGCGAGATCTATCTGCCGACGGGCAAGAGGAATTGTCCGACCCTCATTATCGTACACGGGGCGCATAATGCGGATGAACCGTCATATCTCGGTTATGCGTATCTCGGGAATTACCTTGCTTCAAACGGGTATGCTGTGGTATCGGTGGATGAGAATATCTGCAACGATCTGAGCGTTCAGAACGATTCCCGTGCCATCATACTTCTCGAAAACATAAAGGCGCTGCTTGATGAAAATGACAATGCATCAGGTCCTCTGTACGGGAAAATAGATCCGCACAGGCTTGCGATAGCAGGTCATTCCAGAGGCGGTGAGGCAGTTGCTGCGGCATATCTTTTCAATGATCTTGATGCCTATCCCGAGGATGGGAACCTGAAATTCGACTATCATTTTGATATATCCGCCGTGATAGCGATAGCGCCCACAGTAGACCAGTATATGCCTGCAAGCCATGCTGTTGAAATATCCGACGTTGACTATCTGCTGATACACGGTGCAAACGATCATGATGTAAGCAAGGTCATGGGAGAAAAGCAGTACAATAATGTTACGTTCACAGGCAGGGGAGATACGCTGTACAGAAAAGCATCGGTATATATCATGGGTGCCAATCACGGACAGTTCAATACCGAGTGGGGGCGTTATGACCTTGAACCTGCGATAAACGGATATCTGAACACCGCCAATTTTATCACCGCCGAAGATCAGCAGAAGATTGCAAAGGCGTATTTCAGAACATTTCTTGATACATCACTTGGTATTGACGATACATATTCCGGTCTGTTCTCCGACAATTCATCATACCTGTACTATCTTCCGAAAACCGTTTATATCACGGACTATATGGATTCTGACTTTGAGAATATAAGCTCCTTTGATGGTTCGGTCAATATTACTTCGGGCGATACCGATGGAACGACCATTGACTGTGAAGGAATGAAGCACTGGACATTCAAGCCCGATATATACGGAGATGGCGGTGAGGGCGAGAACTACGTCCTTGACTGTGAATGGGAGAAGGAAAGTGCGCCTGCGGCTGTTTTCGGCTTTGATGCAGATATGACATCCTGCGGCATTTCTTTTGGCATTGCTGATATGCGTGAGGAACATGCCGATGATCCGTCGGGGCTTTCCTACACAGTCGGGCTTACCGATGCAAACGGTAAAACAGTTCAAGCAATATCACCCGTCTATGTTTATCCCACCCTTGCAGTGCAGCTCTACAAGCAGGACGTTCTGTTCGGCAGCTATGAATACAAGCATCAGATGCAGCAGGTCATACTGACACAGAATATGTTTGACCAGGATACGGGCTTTGATTTCGGAAGGATAAAAGGCATGAGGATCATATTTGACGGCTCGGATGACGGCGAGGTCATAATCGACAATCTCGGTATCTGTCATTGAGACTTGATGAGGTAAAGATGAAAAAAGTATTGAAGACCTGACAGGATATCGCTCACAGTTATGATCGCTATGGCATCATCGCAAAGGAGTCGGAACAGATGGCACAGAATATCAAAGAGTTCATCGGTGAGCTTGACAGCAGAAAGTAAGATCATCACAGAACACTTTACCCCGGAGCATTTCAACCTGTGAAATGCTCCGGGGCTGTTTTGTCCGTATGCTGTATCCTGTCGGGCAAGAAACGGTCAGGATCCGAGGACACCGATCACTGCATTTACGGTGATATCACGCATCACATCGGTATCAAGGCGGTAGAGCTCACTGTTCATCATCATGTGGCAGTGCTGTTCCATTATGCCCACCGCAGAGTATGCTTTTTCGCGGATGTTCCTGTCATCACCCACAAGTGCCTTCAGCCTGTCGATAACTACCGTCATCTTTTCATCGGTTATCGTGCTGTACAGCTTTCTTACATCCTCATCCGTATGCCGCAGACCTTCGAGCTCCTCATGTATGCCGCGGAATTTTATATGGAACTTTTCAAAGCTTTTCAGCACCGCTGTGACATAACTCCTTATATCCGCCTTGTTTTCCGGGGCAGATATACCATCAGAGGCAGTGATCCCTGCAATAGCTCCGATATTGTCCGCGCCGTAGGAAACAGCAGCTAACAGCATATCCTTTTTGTTCCTGAAATATCTGTAGGCGATGCCTGTGGAGACTCCTGCTTCCGCTGCTATCTCATCGACAGTCGTTTTATGGTATCCCTTTTTTGCATACATGGAAAGGGCGGCTTGAAGTATGCTGTCCCTTGTTTTATGTGATCTTGCCTGTACGGGCTGCGCTGTTTTTTCCACTGTCATCACCTTTTCCGCGGTACGAATATCCTGAAAGTATCCGCTCCCAGCACTGTGGCTGAGGACTTGTCCGCTGCTTCTTCAAGACGGCGCATCTCTCCCGAGGTAAGCTTTATATCCGCCGCCTGAGCAAGTTCTTTTACCTGAGAGGGCTTGCGGCAGCCGCATATCGGGACGATCCCTTTGTTTGCACAATAGGCCTCCGCCACCTGAGGGACTGTGATGGAGTGCCTCTTTGCCACGGCTATCATGACACGGTACAGTCCGTGCATTTTCCGCTTCTGCGGTGCCATGAAGAATTTCATCGGTGAAGACTTTGTTTTCACCCGAGGGTCTGTGAGCATGCCTTCTTCAAGCACAGCCCACGCCCAGAAGGATATACCGTTTTCTCTGCACCAGTCCAGCATGCCGTTTTTCTCCCATTCATGGGAGATAAGGCTGTAATGGTTCTGTACCCCGTAAAGAGGTATCCCCGCTTTGCCGAGAATATTCTTTGCCAGCTTACATTCTTCAAGGTCGAAATTCGAGACACCGATGTGCTTTATCTTCCCTTCATTGTAAAGCCCGATCATTTCTTCAAGGTGCTGTTCGATATCCGTGGGCAGATGCAGCCAGTATATATCTATAAAGTCACGATGCACATCTGCAAGATCTTTCTCAAAAGACCTGCGGACACAGCCCTTTCTGTAACGGGAGAGGGGAGTGTATTTTGCGGAGATGATGATATCATCCATATCCAGTTCATCCGCAAACTCCCCAAGCATTTTCTGAGCCTTGCCCAATCCGTAATCACGGGCGATATCGTAGATCATGAGCCCCTGTTCCCGGGCTTCACACATGGCTTCTTTGATAACGCTGTCCTCCACATAGCTGCCGCGGAGAGCCTTGCCGTAAGCCCTGCCGCCCCAGGAATTAGTGCCGATGACCGCTTTTGCATTGATCTTGTCCATTATTGTCCCGCCTTTCGATAAAATGTGAGAGATTTCTCATATAGTATATCATATCGTGAGGAATTTGTCAATAGGAATGTGAGAAATATCTCATATTTTCCCGATCCGTATCAGAACGGTCATAGATGGGCATCAAAGCCGCTTTTTCAATATAGTATCTGGTACAAAGAGCCCATTCACCGTATCGATGGTGAATGGGCTTTGTTATGTTCTGTACTGCGTGCGCTCCGTAAGTTATCTGAGAATATTCACAGTGCCGCCGCTTTCTCCTATGAATACGATGAATCCGTCGGCGGGGAGCGGGATATAAGGAGGGATATCCTGCAGGAAGGAGTTCCATACCATCTTGCCGAAACGGTCGTATACATAGATGGCACTGTTCACGGGGCGCTCTGCTGTTATGGAGGTGCTGCCGATGTCTTTGCTTATGCGGTACCATGATGCCTCGCCGTCGGTGAGCTTTACCTCGGATATGTCCTTTGTGAACACGGGCAGTTCCGCTGTATCGCGGAAGATCTTTGCATCATCCCCCTGATATGCACGGACAGCAGTGCCGTCGGCAAAGGTATAGTCAAAAAATCGCACATCATGCTGATCCCTGTTCCTTGATGAGGGGATGGTGGTGAATGAGTGAGCGGTGTCCTCATCGACTATCCTTTCAACTATGCTGCCTTTGGTCTCGCTTATCACATATCCGGGGAAGCTCTCATCCGTTATCACGCGCCCGAATGGATTTTCATAATCCTGTGCCGACCATTTCTCATTGAACAGTACGAATTTAGTATTTGCTGCCTTGTCCCAGCTTGCCTGAACGGCATCCGGAACGGGGTTCTCATCTAACTTTTCGCCTGCGTAAAGGCTTTTCCATGTACTGCCCAGCCCCGGATAGACTGTGGTCTCATCTGTCTTGATATATGTTCTGCCGTTTATCTCATCGAAGCGGACTATCTCGCGGTCGGCGGTCATTTTGCCGCTTTCGGTGACCTTGACGAAGGTGCCCTCTGCTGTGGGCCTGTATCTGTCGGGCTCGGATCTGTCATTACCCAGCTGCTGCCTGTACATCATGGTATCGTCAAAGCTGATGAGGTATATGCCCATGCCAAGCTCCGCATTTATGACATACAATCCCTCATGCTGCTTTTGCTCTGCGGGCACGGCATCCAGCATCTGAGGCTCGGGAGCGGCTGTGTCTGTCACTTCTATGCCCTGCTCCTCAAGCACCACATCCATAAGTGCCTCAGCTGCCAGCATGGGGAAATTACTGGTCACATCGCCTGCGGTGAGCACCGCGGTGCTTATCTGCTCATCGGGAGCTACCAGCAGGAAGGAATGCATATATGGCTCATCGCCGCCTTTGCCCACTACGTTCACGCCTGCATCCTCATATTTGGGATAGCTGACAAAGTCCCACCCCAGACCGTAGTTCTCCTGATCTGCGTCTTGCGTCCAGCGAGTGCGCATCTCATTCTTTGCATCCTCCGACAGCAGAACATCATTGCCGGTGAAGAAGGCAGCGCCGAAGTTTGCCACATCCCGTGCGGTGGAATATATGCCGCCTGTGCCCAGTGCCATTTCATAGGGGTATGCGGTGCGATTCCTGCCGATGCTGTACAGCGGCACCTGCATAGCCTCCATATCGGTGCCGCGTATGCTCCAGCCCGTGCCTGTGTGATCTGCTCCCACCTTTGCGGCGATATTCTGCCTGATGTAGTCGGTGTAGCTCATGCCGCTGACGCTCTCTATCACAAGTTCTGCCAGAATAAAGCCCATGTTGGAATAAGATGCATATTCACCGGGGTCAGCCTTGAAACGCTGTGACGATGCCCATGACAGTGTATTATCATGGAGATAGGAGTCCGTATCACCGAATAGATAATCATTCCCGCCGCCGCCGTTGTTCATGCCCAAAGTGTGATTCAGGAGCATGCGCACAGTGATATCCTTGTATCGTTCGTCCTCTGTCCTAAAGTCCGAGAGGTACCTGGTGATGCTGTCATCGAGGGACAGCTTACCTTCATCTGCAAGCTGCATTATTGCGGCTGTGGTATATACCTTGCTCACCGATGCGAGGCAGTATATCCTGTCCTCCACCGGAGCCGTCTGTGTGGAAGCGGATATTTCGGATGCGGAGGGCTCAGCGGAAACAGAGACTATGAGTGGCAGCATGCAAAGGGCTGCAAGTCCCGATAATAATTGTTTTTTCATATACAACAGCTCCGATCATTCGGTCATGAGCTCCGTTACGGAGACTTTTCTGATATTTCCTGCGCCGATATAGGTGAATATATATGTGAATACCACGATGGCGATGCTCAAACCTATGGTGATGGCGTAGTTCTGCTTCACGGTGCTTGCGAATACGAGTATCCAGAAATACTTGTTGATGATCACAGATATCACAGCGGCTATTATTACGGAGATGACTGCCACGGGCAGTGTGCGCAGCGCTGTCTGTGTCATGAGATCCTTTGAGGTGTAGCCCAGGCTCTTCATTATGCCCAGCTCCTTTTTCTGACGCTTC
>JAFPYQ010000311.1 GCA_017394475.1 Oscillospiraceae bacterium
AAGGATGTTACATATCGTTTCTCCCAGTGGGATCCTGCAAACCCCAACAATAAGTACGAGGGTACAGCAGAGCAGTGGGCTGAGGCTCAGGGCGCTATGAAGAAGATACTCGATGATATCGGCCTTGATTATGAGATCGGTATTGACGAGGCTGCATTCTACGGGCCCAAGCTCGATATCCAGATCAAGAACGTGTTCGGCAAGGAAGATACGCTCATCACCATTCAGATAGATATGCTCCTTTCCAAGAAGTTCGGCATGGAGTATGTTGATACCGATGGTAAGATGAGGAACCCCTATATCATCCATCGTTCATCCATCGGCTGCTATGAGAGAACGCTGGCACTCATACTTGAGAAGTATGCAGGAAAGCTGCCCATGTGGATGGCTCCCGAGCAGGTGCGTATCCTCCCCATCAAGCCAGAGCACAATGAGTATGCCTATGCATTTGCAGATAAGCTGGAAAAGGCAGGTATGCGCGTAACGGTAGACGATGCGGATGACAATATCGGTCCTAAGATCAAGAAGGGTAGAAATGCACTGGTGCCTTATCTCCTTATCTGCGGCGACAATGAGGTAAAGGACGGTACATTCACCGTGCGCTCCCGCAAGAATGGTGAGCTCCCCGCAATGAGTGCTGATGAAGTGTTCAGCAAGCTCATCACCGAAAACGCAACAAAGTCAAACGATAACTGATGATATTCCCCCGCCGTGCGCCGCAGAAGTGCGTGTGACGGGGGATAACTGTGATACTATGAAAATAAGACCATATTCAAGACGAGTATTCTATTATGAGACCGATAAGATGGGCATAGTCCATCACGCAAACTATATCCGTTGGTTCGAGGAAGCAAGGGTGGATATAATCGAGCAGGCAGGCCTTCCCTATGAAAAGATAGAAGAGTCGGGGCTCATGAGCCCTGTGCTCTCTGTTTCCTGCGAGTACAGGCTCCCGTTCAAATTCGGCGATGAGTTTGTGATAAAAGCCTATATACCTGACTTTTCCAAGCTGCGCTTTGCGGTGGAGTATGAGGTGTTTGACGGTGAAGGCGTTCTCCATGCCACAGGGACTACTACCCACTGTTTCCTGAATGAGGATATGAGACCTGTTCGCATCAAGAACTCACATCCCGAGGTGTATGCAGTTTATGACGAACTGTCACGGACGGGGAAAGAGCTGTACAGCTGATCTCACCATGAGCATGTTATCCGATAGAAAGGGTGACATGCTTTTTTAGAAAATGCTTGCATTTTTCGGGATTTTATGTTATACTGTTTAGTAAGGAAACAAGGAAAAGGAAACAATGAGTCCGACTGTTAGGAGATGATAGTATGTTGAGTGAAAATGTTCAGAAGCGTGAGCAAAAGCGAGTAACGATAACATCAAAAAGGCAGTTTACGATCCCTCAGAAGTTCTATTCAGAACTGGGTTTTGACAGGGAGGCACTTTGCATCAAAACGGATGGGATGCTTATTATCCGTCCTTCATCGGGAGATAACGGAGGGGAATTTGCTGAGCAGATACTTGCAGAACTGATAGATGAAGGCTTTTCAGGCTATGAACTTCTTGATGAATTCAGGAAAAGACGCTCAATGGTGCGCCCTGCTGTGGAAAATATGATGAAAGCGGCAAAGAAAGCAGCAGAGGGAACAGGGGAATACTATACCTATGAAGATGTATTCGGGAGAACAGATGACTGAACTGAGATTTCTTCCGCCTGCTGCTAAATTTCTGAAAAAGCTGAAGGATAAAAGGCTGAAAAAGCTGTACAAGGATGCAATAGATGCCATTATGGAAGACCCCGGGATAGGTTCTGAAAAAACAGGAGACCTTGCTGGCATCAGGGGTTATGATATCTACTATCAGAAGACAAATTACGAGCTTGCCTACACGGTGGAATATATCCAAAACAATGACGGAGAGAAACAGGCAGTGATAGTTATTATGGCAGGTACGCGCGAAAACTTCTATGATGAACTGAAACGATATCTGAATAAATGAGGACAGAGTAAATGGAAAAGACAGTATATATATTCACCGACGGCGCGTGCTCGGGAAATCCCGGCCCCGGGGGATGGGGCGCGATACTCCGATATGGTGACAAGGAAAAGGAGCTTTCCGGGGGAGAGGCCGATACCACCAATAACCGCATGGAGCTCACAGCCATCATCGAAGCACTGTCTGCACTGAAATATCCCTGCAAGGTCATCCTCACTACGGACAGCCAGTATGCCATGAACGGCATCACAAAGGGCTGGGCACAGTCATGGAAGAACAAGGGATGGAAAAAGAGTGACGGCAAGCCCGCACTCAATCCCGATCTGTGGGAAAAGCTGCTGGAGCTCACAGAAAAGCATGATGTTACGATAAACTGGGTAAAGGGACACGCAGGGCATCCCGAAAACGAGCGGTGCGATGAACTTGCGGTGATGCAGAGGGACAGATATTCAAAATGACACATATAGAAGCAAATGGCGCGATAATAGAAAACAAGACCTACACCGGCGATACAGGCGCATTCGATGTCCATGCCGACGGCAGGCCATATCACACCTTCCGCACCCAGACAGTCCTTGCAGACGGCGATAATATCATATTCAGATCATGCAGATTTGAAAACAAAGCCCGTCCCGACAGAGGGCAGGCCATAGCCCTCTATCTTGACGGGGATGATATCATCTGCGAGGACTGCGAGCTGTACGGCTGGCAGGATACGCTTTTTCTGGCTCCGCTCCCTCCGAAGGAGTATGAAAAGGACGGCTTTTTAGGCCCAAAGGAGCATACGCCCCGCACTCCCAGGTCTTATCATTTCAGGAACTGTCTTATCTGCGGCACAGTGGATTTTATCTTCGGCGGAGCGGCGGCGGTGTTTGAAAACTGTGAATTCATGAGCATGGGAGCGGGCTATGTATTCGCACCCTGTACACCGCAGGGGGCAGAGTACGGCTTTATAGCCAGAAACTGCATTTTCACCGCTGCAGAAGGCGTTCCCGATGAGAGCGTATATATAGCCCGTCCCTGGCGTGAATATGCACAGGTGCGGCTGGAAAACTGCCGCCTTGACAGGCATATCCACAGGCAGGGCTGGCATGACTGGGGAAAGGCCGTGCATGATACGGTGAGATTTGAGGAATACGGCTCATACGGAGAAGGGGCTGTGATGTCATGCAGACCGGACTACATCATTACAGGATAAGGTCATGAAAAATACGGATATTACAATAAGATGTGCCGAAGTACGGGACTATAAACAGATAGCGGAAATATGCAGGACATTTCTGGGTTATGAATGCTCCCCGGAGCTTGTGAAAAAACGCCTTACCGGGCTTGACGGCAGGAGAGAAAGAGTATTTGCGGCAGTCTGTGATGATATTGTCATCGGCTTTGTCCATGCAGAAAAGTATGAGACCTTGTATTATGATACGCTGGTGAATATCCTCGGTATTGCCGTATCCAACGAGCATAAGAAAAAGGGTATCGGCAGGCGGCT
>JAFPYQ010000031.1 GCA_017394475.1 Oscillospiraceae bacterium
AAGGGCTGTAAAGTTGATGCCCTCACCGATATTGAATTTTTTTCTTGTTATCATATCTGTCCTTTCTAAAGGAAAAGTGTTATCGTCACTTTCTGACGGTGGGTGTCCAGAACTGATGATCATAAATATCCGTAAAACGGTATGTTATGAGCACATTGCCATCGCCTACAACAGTATTGGAGATCCTCATATCATCTGTTACCGTCAGGGGTTCGCCGAGATAATAGGTATCCTGATATTCCCCGTCATAGGAATAGAAATCGCAGAGGAACTCGATGACATCGCCGTTGTTCAGTTCCGAGAGGGATTTTGCGGCAGTTTCCGTGCCGTCACCGTGGTAGTCATAGCTTGCTCCGGCTATCCTGCCAAGAGGTGTTTCATTGTCGAATATAACGATGAGCTTTACTCTTTCCTTGTTGAGGTATGCGGGGATATAGCCGCTTATGATGGTCTCATCGGGGGTAATGGTAGTATCTGTATGATAATATGCCACAGGCTGGCCATTGACAGAGAGCCATGTGCGGTCGCTCTCGCAGACAAGGGCGCCGTTATCATCAAAGGTAAGGGTATTGTCAAGTCCCAGATCCACATAGCCCTTGCCGTCATCATAGAACATATTCATATCCAGCTCATGGATGAGTTTCCACTGTTCTTCCGAAAGGGTGAGCTTTGTGTCGCTGCCGTCCTGTATCCAGGAAAGGGTGCTCTCATCCACATGGTTCATGGAAATGAAGTTGTCTGTCTGTTCATCCGATAATGCTCTGTCCGAAAGGAATGAACTGTTAGAACCGGTCAGGCCTGATCATATCCAGACCGCCGCCGCCAAGGAAGGAACTCAGGAGCGATGATGTATCTCCTCCGCTGCCCAACATCTGACCGAATATGGAGGATATAGGTGAGGATGTGCCGCCCTGTGATGCCTGTCCGCAGACTTCCAACGATGCGAACTGCCTTATGCACTGTGAGTATTCATCGGGAAGGCCGATATCCTCATATTCATTTACAGCCGCATCCACATAGGATGTGCGCTTGTAGGGGAAATATACGGAAATGCCATAGGCATTTGTCATATTGTCGGAAGTCCTGTTGTACTTCACAGCGCCCCTTATGGCATCGCTCAGTTCCTTGCCCTGGGTGGTGCCTACGTTCATGGCAAGATGGGAAAGATCCACCTGATCTATCTTGTTGCTGGGTGCAAATTCCCTTGTGATATAGCGGGCATCGGAGACTTCCTGGTACTTTTCCGCCGAAATGAGTTCGGAAACGGACTTTGAAAAGCCTGTAAGCTTTTCGGGTACGGTGTGTGAAAATTCTGCAAGGTCGGTCACGGAAAGGGTAGTCTTCTGCCCTCTGCACTGAGTGGCACAGGTGCTGATAAAATCATCCACGATGTTCCTGCCTATTTCCAGTGTAGGCATGGAAGTATCCTGACCCAGCTTTGAGAGCCAGTTGGTATAGTACCAGCCTATACCCGGCTCTGTCTCCTCGGAGGCTATCATATAGTCTGCATACTTGTCAAGGAGCAGAGCAGTTTCGGCAGTCGCCATAAGGCAGGCATCAAAGCCTATGAAATCAAAGGTCACACCGCCGTCATTCAGCGCCTTGCCGATATCACCGAGCCTCATGGAGCCCGCGCTCTTATACTTTTCGTCATAGCCGTAGCCGCTGACGGATCCTCCGCCGTGATCCCACAAGATAAGCTCATATCGGTTTGCGGGGAAGTTCTTGTCACAGTATCTTATAAAGCCCGAGAGGGTATCGGGAGAGGTCATGGCCTTTGCACCGTCATCCTTCACAAGGTTTATGAGCCCGCCCTGCTTTATCTGGTATATCTGGTTGACACTGCTTGAAATGCCCTGTGTCCTCCATCCGCTGCATCCGCCGGTATATACGATGATATTGACATTGTCGCCGTAATTGGCCGATGCCATCTCACGCATATCGTTGGAGGCCATACCATATTTGGATTCAAGGTCGGTACCGCACATATACACCATAAGGGTGACTGTGTCCTTGTCGTCGCCGACGATCTTTGTGCGCTTGTCCCTTGCACCGCTGGCCACCGTATCATCTATAGCAGAGGAATTTGCGGGAGTGGATACCTGCGGCGTCAGGAATGCATACGCATTGTTGGGTTGCAGGGCAGTACCCGAAAGAGGTGCGGAGGATGCCTGTGTCTGTACGGGGGATGTTTCCGGGATAT
>JAFPYQ010000312.1 GCA_017394475.1 Oscillospiraceae bacterium
AGTTCCATGACAAGATCGTGTATCTCCAGTACCTTCTCGCGCTGATCTGCGTGTTCAAGCTCCTCACCGCTGCTGTAATTCACCGCAACCATAGGGTCGGTAAAGGTGGATATGGCCTTCTTTATCTCCATGGCGGATTTTCTTCCGAGATTCTGCAGGGATTTGATCTCCCTGTCATTGAGCATGATGAGCTCGGAAAGAAAGTTTATCCCCCTGTTTTTGAGGCAGTTCACGGGGCGGACGGTCATCCCCAGCTTTTCCACGGGGAGGTTCTTATAGTAGAGCCCCTTGTATTCAAAGACTCCGTCATCCGAGAAAAGGCTCAGCTGTTCCTCGGAAAGAGGTATCTCCGGCGGTTCTTCGGCATATTTTTTCTGGAGCGCGGTTATCTCAGCGATGCTTTTTTCGCCCAGATTGTGGATAAGCTCCAGCTGTGAGCTGTTAATCTGCATGAAATCGTGAAAATTGAGTATACCCGATCTGCGCAGGCAGTTGAAGGATCTGTTGGAAAGGCCCAGATTCTCCAGGGGTATGAGTACATCACAGTCACGCTCATTATAATCCATCTGAAAACTCCTTTGATGTTTTTGCTTTTGCAGTGACAAAAAGCTATAGTATCGCTCAGCGTTTTATGAGGTTCAGCATAGCATCCATAAGCCCCTTCATGTGAGGCTTGGAATACTGTGCATCAGCACCCACCTCTATGCATTTTTCGGACATCCTGTCATCTATCAGCGATGAGAACAGTATGACGGGCAGCTTCTTGAGCACAGGATCGCTCTTGATGTTCTTGGTGAAAACAAGGCCGTCCATCACGGGCATTTCTATGTCGCTGATTATGCAGCCTATCTCCTTGTTTATATCCTCGGAAAGGTTCTTCCTCTGCTGGATATAGTCCCACGCCTCAGCGCCGTTCTTGAAGGAGATCACGTTCTTGAAGCCGAAGGAACGCGCTGTCTCTTCAAGCTTCATATTAAGGAATGGCGAGTCATCGATGATGATGATGTTTTTGTCGGAATATTCCTCATCGGGTTCCCTGAGTCCCGACATATTCTTTGTGTCAAGGTCCTCACCGCCGCTTATATCCGACATTATCTTTTCAAGATCGAGTATCATGATGATCCTGTCTTCGATCTTGGCAACGCCCGTTGAAAGACCTTTGCCCTCGGCTCCTGCCACGGGAGGGGGCTCACTGATGGCACTCCATTGTATACGCTGGAAACCCTGTACGCCCGATACTCTGAAGGCGATGTTCATGTTGTTGAAACGGCATACGATGAATATGCTCTTTCCCGCTCTGCGTTCGCAATGGAGCACCTTGTGCAGGTCTATGACCGTTATCAGTGCATCGCGGGGGATGAACACGCCCTCTACCTCTTCCGGTGAATTGGGTATGGGAGTCACATCGCAGTCCTGCATTATCTCGCTTACCTTTGATATGTTTATGCCATAGCTGTTGCTGCCGACTGTGAATTCAAGCAGTTCTACTTCATTTGAGCCGCTTTGTGCGATCAATTACATCACCCCGTTTTGTATCATATCGTTTCTGTCCTATGTTTTAAGACCGGCTGCGGACGCCGCCGATCTCCGTTATTGCCACAGCCTGTTGTTCAAGCTGGATGTATCTTTTTTCAAATAATTTCCTGTCATAGGTCACCTGACCTATGAGGGGGTCGTTGACGAATACCGTGCCTCTTTCCTCATCATGGCCCGTGAGCAGCATGCAGTGCTCATAGCCAGGCCAAGTGACCTCTTCGCCTGTTTCGGCATCCTTCCATGTTTTTGTATACACAGGCGCCTTCATGTACATGGTCCCCCATACTATAACGGGAGTGCCTGTATCCGTGATCCTGAGCAGGTCTTCAAATTCAGCCCCTGTGAGATCGGTTATCTCGAATTTGCGACCGGGGATATTATCCAGGAATTTGTGGGAACACTCTGCTATGACAGGAGCAAAGCAGCCGTAGCTCCATGTGTTCCTGGGGTCGCCAGCAAATTTCCTTCTGAACGATACCGTATGTACCTTGGACTTTTCAAGATAATGATCTGCAAGGGTAGTCTTGTTCACGCCTATCCCCAGGAAGTTCACCGCCATAGTGAGAGAAGTGACCTCACAGCCTGTGGGCAGCTCGGGATTCTGCAGCACGGGCTCTGCATCTATCTTTGTGTATTTTTTTAGCGGCGGCTTCGGTATCAGCACCCTCATGAGGGGAGATGCAGCAGTCCTGTCCGCAGTGGTGACCATCACCATGTGTTCACCCACGGTCACATTATCAAAGGATATCCTGTTGGATGAAAGGGGGTGGAAGGTCTTGCCGCCGTCTATGGTTATAAGATATGTGCCGGAGGCTGTGAATCCGCTGACTGCTATATCTATTTTTCCTTTCGTCGGGAAGGCGGTCATGTATGTGGTGACATTGAGCGCTATGGGATAATGCTCATGCCTGCTGTTCACATGGTAGTTTTTGAAGGGCAGGCCGGTATCTTTCGCCCCTGCATACCTTGCGGAGATGCAATAGTCCCCGGAGGGCAGTGACGGAAAATCCATACCGTTATATCTGGAGCGAAAATATGTCCGCCCGCCGTCTATGCTTATCTCCACCTCGTCGGAGGGGACAGTGTCCGTTACTATGACCGATAGACCTTTTTCTCCGCTTTTTACGGTAAATCCTATGGCATCTGCGCTGGGACATACGGATATCATCGCCGCAGAGCAGAACAGGATCGCGGATATCCTACTGAGGATCTTCATTATGGTGTATCAGCCTTTTCGTTTTTTATTGGTATCTTATTGCTGCCGAACAGCTTTTCCAGACCGCGTTCATGCCTTGATGTGCACAA
Organism: Oscillospiraceae bacterium; assembly: GCA_017394475.1. Taxonomy (GTDB): domain Bacteria; phylum Bacillota; class Clostridia; order Oscillospirales; family Ruminococcaceae; genus Huintestinicola. The sequence goes on from JAFPYQ010000312.1 coordinate 2,842, forward strand.
TACAAGATGTTGTGTCCCGTCCTCTTCGTAGAACATAGCACTCATATACGGGTCGGAGTTGTTCACATATACATCGGCATATACATACACAGGTACGGTATCTGCATCGGGGAACAGCATCACGCGGGATTCCCTTTCGGGATCACCGCTCTCAAAGGGCAGCAATTCCTCTGCAATGTCCTCATCGGACATATCATCCGTGACGGACAGAGAAAAATACAGCCTGTCATTGTCAAAATTATGGTGGAGCCTTATATAATCTATCTTTGTTCCCGGGGGCACGCCGGCCATGCCGAATTCTGTGATGGTCTGCTGTATCAGCTGCTCGGCGGGGGAGCTTTCATGCAGCGCATATATCAGTGATATATTCTGCCCTATAAGTCTGTATCCCCCATAGCAGACGGCGAATATCAACAGTGAAAGAAATGTATAGAGACCGTTTTTCGGGTCCCGTGGAGGTCTGTCACTGTCAGCATCCGTTTCGCCAGTGCTGTCGCTGTCCTCTTCTGTCAGCTTCGGTATATCTTCCATTGTATCACACTATCTGCAGGATAAAGAATTTCAGGTATTCGGTCTGTTCCACTCCGAGCAGGACGGGATGATCTGGGGACTGTCTGCGCTCCTCTATAACGCGCACATTGACATTAGCAGCCTTTGCCGATGCCAGCAGCATCCCACGGAACATATCCGCCGTGAAGAAATGAGAGCAGGATGCAGTGGCAAGTATACCGCCGCGGGGCAGCAGCCTCATGCCCAGAGTGTTGAGCTCGGTATAGCCGTTCCTTGCGTTCCCCAGAGTCTTCCTTGACTTTGTGAATGCGGGCGGGTCGAGGATGATAAGGTCTGCACTTTTATCGTGGGCATTTATCCTGCCTTTGAGAAAATCGAAAACATCCGATACCTCGGTCTGCAGCACAGCACCGTTGAGAGCCGCATTCTCCCTTGTCATCTCTATGGCGGCAGGGGATACATCCACCGCAGTGACACTTTTTGCACCGTTCATGGCACAGTTGAGGGCGAAGGAACCTGTATGGGTGCAGCAGTCCATCACGGTGCGCCCCTTTGCATAGGATGCCACAGCGCGGCGGTTGTACTTCTGGTCGAGGAAAAAGCCTGTTTTCTGGCCGTTTTCAAGATCAACCTTGTATTTTATCCCGTTTTCGGTTATGACAGTCTCGGGAGATACATCGCCGTGGCGCATATACCAGCCCTTGCTCTGTTCCATGCCTTCAAGCTCCCTGATATTAACATCGTTCCTGAGGAAGATGCCCTCTATATCCGCACCATCTGCTGCCATGAGCTGTACAAGGCAGGGGAGTATCATATCCAGGCGCTTGTCCGTTCCGAGAGACAGGGACTGGACGGAGAGAAGACTGCCGAATCTGTCCACAGTGAGGCCGGGGAAGAGATCTGCTTCGCCGAATATTATCCTTGCGGCGGAAAGATCGTCCTTGCTCATCACAGCCTTGCGGTATTCCCAGGCATAGCCTGTGCGGCGCCTGAAAAAATCCTCATCTATGCGGTCGTTTGCATTGCGGGATATTATACGCACCGTGATGTGCGATCTGTTATTATAGAAACCGATGCCCGCAAATCTCCCTTTTTCGCTTTTCACCGTAACGGGCTCGCCGTTTTCGGCGCCGCTTTCGGAAGAAACTATCTCATTGTCGAATACCCAGGGGTGGACACCGTTCAGTCTTTTATAGCATTTTTCCGTGACGGTTATCACGGGAAAGTCGTTCATTGTGTTCATAACTTCTTTTTTATGTAAAAATTATAGCATAATTCAATTAATGCAGTATTATATCATAAATGGCAAAAAAAATCAAGGGCTTTCGCAGTTTTAAATCTTAATAAAAGATGAACATCTGTAAATTTTATATATCGAAGAAAAGACGCGTAATGTGGTATGTTGGCGATAATGTTCATACAGATAGGGGCGTTTTCTGCGAGATAACAGTATGGGGTTGACTTTGGCGGCTATAGGTGGTAAAATTGTTATGAACGTAAGAGGATATATAGGAAGGACCGGGGAGAAGGATGAAATTACGATGTGCAAAAGCACTGGCTCTTATCTGTGCCTGCGTGTTTTCCTGCAGTGTGAGCGGCTGCAGCAGTGAAAAGGCTCGGGAGGGATCTATCATCACCATGAGCGAGGAAGAGATCAAAAAAGATCTTTCCTATGCTGTGGTGGATATACCCATACCCGAGGCCGTGGATATTCATTTTACATCCGCTGTGGGCAGTTCTATGCGGGTGGGCAGGGATATGTATTTCATCAGGAAGATAAAAAAGCCATTGATGCCTGATGGCACTGCGGGTATGGAAATAAATATCCTCGCCTTTGACAGCAATGGTATTATCTATGATACCTGCATCACGGACAATGCAGCGGTCGGGGATGACGAAAAGTTTGAGGACTATTGTGTTGCAGCGGATAATTCCGTGTGCGCCCTGCTTTCGGGGAAGGCATCGAAAGTCGTGGTCATTTCTTCCGACGGGAGAATAGCTGAAAAGACCGATATCACCGAAGCACTTTCGGGCAGCAAAGCTGCGGGGATCGTCGTTTTGCCGGACGGCAGCTATGCAGTTGAAAACGGGAGAGGTCGGGTGATGGTCATATCCCGTGACGGAGAACTCGTTTTTGATGAACAGATAAAGGGCTTCCCTGCAGATCCTGTCGCAACAGACATAATACTTACCGCAAAGGGTGATCCTGCGGTGAGTTATGCGTATCTTGACATGTCAGACGGGGTGTTTAAGACCGAGATCATCATACTGGATATGAAAACGAAGAAATTCGGCAAAAAGACTGATGTTGACGGAAATGGTCTTGCCTATACGGGGAATGGGACATATAACTACTATATCTCATCAGATACGGGCATCTATGGCATCACGGACAACGGAAAGGCGGAGAAAATCGTAAATCTGCTGAATCTGGGACTGGACAGTTTTGCGGTACAGTCTCTGTATGCAAATGATGACGGCTCTCTCACTCTGGGGATATACGATATGACCAACGCCACAAAGGATGATGTGAATGGTTTTGTGAAGATAGTCCCCGCAGTGGATGCAGGACTCACCGAAAAGGAGATCGTGACACTCGGCTGCTTTGAACTTGGTTCCACCGAGCAGACACTTGTTTCAAACTTTAACCGTCAGAGCAAGGACTATCTTATCGTAGCCAGCAGTTTCTCCGAGAACAACAGTGATGATCGCGATGCGGCACTCATTGATTTCAATTACAAGCTGATGAATGGGGATATCCCCGATATCATCATGATAAACAGCGAAATGCCCTTTGAAAGCTATGTCCGTAAGGGGCTTTTCACAGACCTGTACCCCTATCTTGACAATGACAGTGATATAGGAAGGGAAGATATTTTTGAAGGGATACTGAGGTCAGGTGAGTCAGATGGGAAACTCTATGCCATCACACCTTCATTCTATATAAATACATTTGCTGCAAAGCCCGATATCATAGGTGATGATAAGCCTCTCACCATGGAAAGAGCGAAGTATCTGGTTTCCTCCATGGGAGAGGGTGGTGCCTTATCTACAGATATTGATCGGAGCGATGCTCTGAAAAATGCGGTGCTATATTCGGGACTCATAGATTTTGAGAATTCGGTATGCCATTTTGATACCGATGAGTTCAGACAGCTGCTCACAGACCTGAAAGATTTCCCCGAAAGGATCGTGCTACCAGAGCAGGGTACACCTGAATATCTCGAACAGCAGACTTCTTACATGAACGGCAAGACCCTTATCACGCCTTACAGATCCTACCAGTTCCTGCGTCATTATCATTACAGGCTGTTATTTGACGGTGATGTTTCCTATGTGAATTTCCCTACTTGTATGCCTGTGACGAATGCAGTTATATCTCCGAGCACCAGGTTCGCTGTATCAGAACAGAGCGAAAACAAGCAGGGAGCATGGGAATTTATCAAGTATGCCCTTGAAAACACTGTCAGCGAATTTCGCCTCAGTTATTTCAACGAGCAGGGCGACGAGGTGCTGGTGGATGACTATGAATACTATTCCTTTGCAGGCCTGCCTTCTTACAGGAAGCAGTATGAACTGCTGGCATCGACGCAACTGAGAGACTATCATAACTATGATGAGAAGGGCGGGCTCAAAGAGACAAAGAGAAATGAAGAGTTCATAGGCAAGGAAATAGAGGTGGAACACCTTTCTGAGGAGGAATTGGCAAATTTCACAGAGCTCCTTGAGAACACCACTACAGTGGATAGGCTGAATTCGAGTGTCATGACCATCATCAACGATGAAGCGGGGGCATACTTTGATGGAAGTGCCGATGTCTACACCGCATCTGCCAACATCCAGAGCAGGATGATGATATATCTCAATGAATAACTGACAGACCGCATATTATACGTCATCTTCACAGATACATGCTTCGGTGTGCGGTATGAACAATGAAATAAAATAGTTATATTTCACAAAAAATACTTATTAAATTTGTGAAATATAACTATATTTTTTTTGGCAAAATAACACAAATTTAGCTTGACAAATTGTAAAATATGTTGTATCATATTACTAATATATACTTTACAGGTACGGTTTATCGTAGTAAAGCCCCTGTAAGGTGTTTTATCTGTCTGCATGTATAGCGTGTAAACGCTTACAAGGACGGGGCTGCGGAAGGCATAGATATCAGCCTTATACGCGGAGCATAACACACATTATTCCATCGTATGCAGCTTTACAAAAGCGGTGCGATAGGTTTCGCCGTATTTTACAAAAGTAGGGCGGAAAATTCTAAGGAGGAAAATACAATGAAGCAGTTAAGACCCGAATGGGAAGGCTTTGTCGGCGGTCATTGGGTGGATGAGATCAACGTAAGAGATTTTATCCAGAAGAACTACACCCCCTATGACGGCGATGAGAGCTTCCTTGCCGATGCCACAGACGCGACCAAGAAGCTCTGGGACGATGTTATGGAGCTTGCTAAGCAGGAGCGTGAGGCAGGCGGAGTTCTCGATATGGACAACAATGTCGTATCTTCACTCACTTCTCATCCGGCAGGTTATATTGAAAAGGATCTTGAAAAGATCGTAGGCTTGCAGACAGACAAGCCCTTCAAGCGTTCATTCATGCCTTACGGCGGCCTCAGAATGGCTGAGAACGCTCTCGAGCAGTACGGTTACACTCCCGATCCCGAGATGCACAGGATATTCACCGAATACAGAAAGACTCATAACGCAGGCGTGTTCGATGTCTACACTCCTGAGATGAGAGCTGCAAGAACAGCTCACATCCTCACCGGTCTTCCCGATGCATACGGCAGAGGAAGGATCATAGGCGACTACAGAAGAGTTGCTCTTTACGGTGTGGACAGGCTTATCGAGGACAAGAAGGAGCAGAAGGCGTTCTATACTATTCCCATGACCGATGATAAGATCAGATGCCGCGAGGAGATCGCTGAGCAGATCAGAGCTCTTGAAAACCTCAAGAAGATGGCTGAGATCTACGGCTGCGATATCTCCAAGCCCGCTGTAACAGCTAAGGAAGCAGTTCAGGCTGTATACTTCGGATATCTCGGTGCTGTCAAGGATCAGAACGGTGCGGCTATGTCACTCGGCCGTACATCCACATTCCTCGACATCTACTTCGAGAGAGACTTCAAACTCGGCAGACTTACCGAAGTTGAAGCACAGGAGATCATCGACCACTTCATCATGAAGCTCCGTCTTGTACGTTTCGCTCGTACTCCCGAGTACAACTCCCTGTTCTCAGGTGACCCCCAGTGGGTAACAGAGTCCCTGGGCGGTATCGGTATCGACGGCAGATCTCTCGTAACAAAGAACTCCTTCAGATATCTCCATACTCTTGAGAACCTCGGCACATCTCCCGAGCCCAACCTGACAGTTCTCTGGTCTCCCAGACTTCCCGAGGGCTGGAAGAGATACTGCGCTAAGATCTCCATCAACACATCTTCCATCCAGTATGAGAACGATGAGCTCATGAGAGTAACACACGGCGATGACTATGCTATCGCTTGCTGCGTATCCTCCATGAGAGTCGGCAAGGAGATGCAGTTCTTCGGCGCAAGAGCTAACCTCGCTAAGTGCCTCCTCTACGCTATAAACGGCGGTATAGATGAGATCTCCGGTGCGCAGGTAGCTCCTAAGTACAGACCCATCACAGATGATGTTCTCGATTACAATGATGTAATGGAGAAGTATGATGATATGATGAGCTGGCTCGCAGAGCTCTATGTAAATACTCTTAATATCATCCACTATATGCATGACAAGTACTGCTATGAGTCGCTCCAGATGGCTCTC
>JAFPYQ010000313.1 GCA_017394475.1 Oscillospiraceae bacterium
CGCAAGAAGATAGGCATGATTTTCCAGCATTTCAACCTGCTGATGCAGAAGAATATACTGGACAATGCTGCTCTCCCCCTTATATTATCGGGTGTGAAGAAAAAGGAAGCCCGCAGGATCGCACTTGAAAACCTGAGAGCCGTGGGGATAGAGGACAAGGCATATTCATACCCCGCACAGCTTTCGGGCGGTCAGCAGCAAAGAGCAGCTATCGCAAGAGTCCTGTGCTCAAAGCCCGATCTGTTGCTGTGCGATGAAGCCACAAGCGCTCTCGACCCGCAGACCACACAGCAGATACTCGATCTGCTGAAGGATATCAACAGCAGATACGGCATAACCATAGTCATGATAACACACTCCATGTCGGTGGTAAAGAGCATCTGCAGCCGCGTTGCAGTATTAGACGGCGGTGTCATCGCAGAAGAAGGCCCTGTGAACAGGATATTCACCGCTCCCCGTTCCTACTCGGCAAAAAGGCTGCTCATTGGCACGGATGAAAGGATAGTGATATAATGGAAGGCTATCAGATAACATCAATGCTCACGGATGGCATAAGGGACACACTTTATATGGTGCTCGTCTCAACTCTGGGAGGTTATATCCTGGGGCTGCCGCTGGGAGTGCTGCTGGCTGTTTCCGGCAAGGGCGGCATCCGTCCCCGCCCCGTGCTGTACCGCATACTGGATATACTGACAAATATCCTGCGCAGTGTGCCGTTTCTCATACTGCTGATACTCATGATACCACTCACCCGTGTCATAGCAGGGAAAAGCTACGGCTCCACTGCCACTATCGTCCCCCTCACTGCGGCGGCTGCACCATTTATCGCCCGCATGGTGGAATCCTCTCTCAAAGAGGTGGATCACGGTGTCATAGAGGCTGCACAGAGCATGGGTGCTACTGACCTGCAGATAATCACGAAGATACTCCTCACGGAATCAAGGATATCTCTGCTGGTGGGTGTCACCATATCTATGGGCACCATACTGGGATATTCCGCAATGGCGGGAGTAGTGGGAGGCGGCGGACTGGGCGATATCGCCATACGGTACGGCTATTACCGTTATGATACGCAGATCATGGTCATAACAGTTGCCATACTCATCGCCCTCGTTCAGATACTCCAGTTCACCGGGATGCGCTTTGCAGCCCATTTTGACAGAAGAAAGCACACAGCCGCATAAAACAGCGCTGTAAAACACCCACAAAGAAAGACTGCCGTCACCGAAAATGAAGCGGTGACAGCAGTCTTTTTTCTGTAAGAAAACAGCTCTATTAATATGCGGTTTTTCAGAAAGAATTGCGCTTCTGAAATTCCGTGAGCTGTTGTGTAAGCTGTTTTGCAGTTCGCCGTTCGAGCAGCCATTCTATAACATGGACGGCTGCAAACACGATAACGATGCTGACAGATACACCGGCAGCCGTGATGATCGTTTCCTTGTTCAGTTCATTTCCCGCGAATACCACTGCGATAACTATGACAATATCCAGTAAAAGCTGTATCACCTTGCGGAACAAAAGCTGCCTTACCGTCAGCTCCTTTTTGGAATACATGATGACAGTCGGGATCACAGTGAGCAGTCCAAACAAAAGCGGCGATAAAAAAGCTTCATAGCCGAATGTCTGCTGGGGACGGAATATCATTCCTGTTGCATATATCGCAATATTTATAAGCGTAACTGATATAAAATAGCTGCCCGCAATTTCTTTGACACGGTCTTTCATTGGATTCACCCCTTCAGCTTTTCTTTGATCTCGGGAACATATTTACGGGAAATGATGACCGATTCACCGTTTGTCAGCCTGCAGAGAAAGCGTCCGTTCAGTGCGGGGGCTATCGAAACTATCTTCATCAGATTGACTATGACCGCTTTGGATATCCTCGCAAACCGCCGTGATGCAAGCACTTCTTCAAATTCATAGAGCTTTCTGCGTGATTCATAACATTCCCGCTCCAGATAGATGAATGTCCTGTCATCTACGGATTCGATATAGAATATATCCACCACAGGCAGCTGATACCGCCTGTCGTCTTTTGTTCCTTCCACTGCTCCCTGACGGGATTTCAGAAATGATACGATCTCATTGATATTCTCATCGGTTTTGTGGCATCCGATCTCAATATATTCCTGTTCGCTCTCTC
>JAFPYQ010000314.1 GCA_017394475.1 Oscillospiraceae bacterium
AGAAGCGGATTATCCGCCTTTATAGGCTCAGTTGAAACCACATCCACAGCAGCTGCATAAACCTTGCCGCTTTCCAGAGCGTCAGCGAGATCCTGCTCATTGACCAGCGGCCCTCTGCTGTTGTTGATCAGTATCACGCCGTCCTTCATTTTTGCGATGTTGTCCCTGTTTATTATCCCTTCTGTCTCAGGGAAAAGCGGACAGTGCAGGAAGATGATATCCGATCGGCTGAGGAGTTCATCAAGCTCTACATATTCTGCAAGCGCTGCGCCTTCCTGAGACTTGAAAGCGTCATAAGCAAGCACTTCAAGATGCAGCGCGCCCAGTATCCTCGCAGTCTCCTTGCCTATCCTTCCGAGGCCTATGATACCCGCCGTCTTGCCGGCAAGTTCCATCATAGGGTAATCCCAGAAACACCAGTCGACATTGTTCTGCCATCTGCCTGATTTGACTTCCCTGTCGTGGTGTCCGATATGCGAACATATTTCCATAAGCAGGCTGACGGCATACTGGCTCACGATGTGAGTGCCGTATGTCGGCACATTGACCACGTCTATCCCCTTGCTGCGGGCATACTTGACGTCGACTACGTTGTATCCGGTCGCCAGTACGAATACCGCCCTGAGTTCAGGGCACTTGTCGATAGTGGCGGCGCTGACCGGCGTCTTGTTTATCACCGCGATATCCGCGTCTCCAATCCTCTCTGCTATCAGGTCTGATTCCGCATAAGCCGTGCGGTCATATACCGTTACTTCTCCGAATTCCTCAAGTTGAGTCCAGCTGAGATCCCCCGGGTTTTCCGTATATCCGTCAAGCACCACTATTTTATGTTTTTCCATAAGGCACCTCCGCCTTAAACAAACAGCCGCCACACCGGGCGGCTGCAGGTTTGTTTCAGTTTAAAATATTATTCTCCTGTTTCAGGAGCCTCGATATCCTCTCCAAGATCCTTCAGGATCTCTCTTGCCTTTGTGCATGCAGGGCAGTCGCAGAACTGTTTGCCTTCAGCCTTCATGGCCTCAGCGTGTTTTCTGATCTGCTCAGCTGCTTCCTCACCGAAATTCTCTTTCACTTCAGGCTTGCTGAATGTGTCGATAACTTCGTCAAGGGATGAGATACCGGCCTTGAGCTGCTTGATGAATTCGCTCTCTGTAACCTTGTCAACTACCGGAGCTGCCTTGCCCTTGAGCTCATCAAGTGCCGGAGCTGCCTTTTCTTTGAGTTCATCGATCTTAGGAGCTGCCTTCTCCTTCAGCTCATCGATCTTAGGAGCTGCCTTATCGGAGAATTTCTCAACTGCGTCTGTAAACTTCTCGCCAGCCTTTGTCAGCTTTTCATTGGCTTCTATCGATTTCTCGGAGAATTTCTCAGCCGACTCATTCAGCTTGTCCCATGCTTCGCTGCCCTTTTCTTTCAGCTCGTCAAACTTGTCGCCGTACTTTTCATCTGCCTCTGCGAGCCACTTTTCAGCTGCTTCCTTGAGTGGAGCATATACATGGCCGTCGAGCAGTTCTTTTACTTTATCTACCGTTTTCTTATCTGCCATTTTGTTACCTCCTGTAAATAAGAAATATCCAGACATATGAATTATAGCATCCTTTGAAAAGTGATTACAGACTCTTTACAAGCGTAAGTATATTGGCTCCGTCCTTGTACTCGTATAACACATCATCCATTGACTGCTTGACCATGAAGAT
>JAFPYQ010000315.1 GCA_017394475.1 Oscillospiraceae bacterium
GCAGATATAATCAAGATCGCTATGATACGTGTATACAAGCGACTCTCCCAGGAGCTCCCCGATGCAAAGCTGGTGCTCCAGATACACGATGAGCTGATAATCGAGGCAAGCAAGGCTGATTCCGTAAAGGCAGCGCAGATACTCGCCGAGGAAATGCCAAGAGCTGCAGAGCTCTCCGTACCCCTCATAGCGGATGTACACACGGGCAAGAGCTGGTTTGAAACTCATTGAACCGGTATCGTTGAAATGTTGACAGTGGCAGGTATAACACGTTTTTTCCGAAACGACAGTGACACCTCACAGACTTTCTGAACATGACAGACCTTCCGCTGACAACTTCAGGGTGATGACATGGAAAAGACCACGGGGAAAAGATTCCCCAACAAAAGATCATTTATTCTTTACATATTAAAAGGAAACCTGATATTCTTCATAGCATCTATGGTGCTTTCGGCGGCCATCGCAGTGCTTGACCTGATAAATCCCCGCATAGTATCCTGCGTGGTGGATCATGTTTTCGGGACTGTGCCTGTGATACAGGGCAGCGTCAATGAAATTATGCTCACCCTTGCAGGAGGGGCTGAAAATGTGAGGGCTCACCTGTATATCCCCGCCTTTGCGGTGGCAGCAGTGGCGCTCACCACTGCACTGGTAAGGTACGGACAGGGTATCACCAACACCCTCGGAGCAGAAAAGCTGGTATGCCGCATACGAAATGTGCTTTTCTCCCACACCGACAGGCTCCCCATGTCATGGTACGGCATGAACCAGACGGGAGATATCCTGCAGCGATGCACCTCTGATGTGGAGACGGTGAAGCAGTTCGTTTCGGTACAGCTCACATCCTTCGTGAGGATAATACTCCTCATCGTGACCAGCACCATATTCATGGCGGGCATAGATATGACACTCACTCTCATCGCCACTGCCTTTCTGCCCATAATAATCGGCTATGCGGCATATTTCCACGGCAGGATAGGCAAGACCTTCATGCAGGCGGATAATGAGGAAGGCGTTGTTTCATCCATAGTTCAGGAAAATCTGACGGGCATCCGCGTGGTAAGGGCATTCGGCAAGGAATCCTACGAATGCAGAAGATTTACCGAGAAAAACGAAAAATACACCGGCTTGTGGGTCCGCCTTATGGATCTTATGGCCATATTCTGGTCATTGGGCGACCTGATGTCGGGACTGCAGATAATGACAGTCATAGTTATGGGAGCTGTATTCTGTGTGAACAGAGGGCTCACAGCGGGCAATTACATCGCCTTCATCTCCTACAATGCCATGCTCTCATGGCCTGTGAGGGAGCTGGGACGCACTATCGCCGACCTTTCCCGCGCAGGTGTTGCCATCGACAGGATAATCTATATCCTCAATGCAGATACCGAGGATATAAATGACAGCGAATGTCCGCCTATAACGGTCACCGATCCGCTGATAAAGCTGGAAAAAGTCTCCTATTCCTACAATGACGGGACAGATGTGCTCAAAGACATTGACCTGCACGTCTCCCGGGGTGAAAAGATAGGCATAATAGGCGGCACGGGCGCGGGCAAAAGCACCCTTACGGATATACTCATGCGCACCTGCGATCCGGAAAGGGTCCGCGGAAGCGTCACTTTCGGCGGCAAGGATGTGAACGAGTACCCCCTTTCAGCATACAGGCGCAGATTTGCCAGAGTTCTCCAGGAATCCTTCCTGTTTTCGGGGACTATCTCCCATAACATCGGCATAGCAGCCGATGAGATAACTCAGGAAAAGATAGAACAGGCAGCCACAGATGCAGAGCTCATGACCGCGGTGGATAAGTTCACCAAGGGGCTTGAAACATTCGTTGGCGAGCGTGGCGTCACCCTTTCGGGCGGTCAGAAGCAGCGCTGTGCCCTTGCAGCATGCCTTGCCAATGCCGACCGCGCCGATGTGCTTATTATGGATGATTCTTTCTCAGCCCTTGACGCAGAGACAGATTCAAAGATACGCAGCACCCTATTCTCCCGCTACCCCGACACCACTATGATAATCATCGCCCACCGCATCACCACCATAGCGGGCTGCGACAGGATATACGTCCTCGACAGGGGGCGCATCGCAGGTGAGGGCACACACGCAGAACTTATCACGCAGGAAGGTATATACAGGGATATTTATGAACTCCAGGCAGGTAAATAAGCAGATAGACAAAAAGAGCCTGCTGTCGATGATCCTCACAGCAGGCAAACCATACAGGCGCTCACATATCATCATGATCGCACTGGGGGCATTCACCACC
>JAFPYQ010000316.1 GCA_017394475.1 Oscillospiraceae bacterium
GGTGGAAGAGACTACAGCAGAGGAAGTTTCAGAAGCTGAGACCACCGTGACCACCAAGGCAAAGAAGGAAACGGCTCCCAAAGAGACAAGGGTCACAAGGGACCGTGCAGCAGAGGCAGAACGCATCGCAGCAAACGCCCCTAAGGACACAGGCAGCGTAGCAGCAGTGGTGATAATAGTCATTCTGGTGATAGTGCTCGGTGTGGGCGGATATTTCGGATATATGTATCTCAAGCGCAACAAGAAGATCTGATAGAAAATGAAATGATCCGGCTATAAAGGGTCGGGTCATTTTTCAGTATAGGCATTACCGAGGTTTTGATATGAGAGCGATAATACAGCGTGTTTCCTCCGCCAGCGTGGCGGTGGACGGAAATGTCTGCGGCAGCATAGACCAGGGCTTTCTGATACTGGTGGGCTTTACCCATACAGATACCCGCGCAGAGTGTGACAAAATGGCAAAGAAGATATCCGCCATGCGCATATTTTCCGATGAGAACGACAAGATAAACCTGTCCCTTTCGGATGTGGACGGGCAGATACTGTGCATATCACAGTTCACGCTGTATGCAGACTGCTCCCACGGCAACCGCCCCGCATTCATAAATGCCATGCAGCCCCACATGGCAGACGAACTGTACGGATATTTCTGCGATACACTGTCAAAGACCTTCCATGTGGAAAAAGGGATATTCGGGGCTGATATGAAAGTAACACTGGTAAATGACGGGCCATTCACCATTTCACTCGAATACTGACGGCCATACGCCCCATCAGAACCCATCAGATAAGGTGATCAGAATGAATCAAGGATCCATAGATACGATAAAGGCAGCTGCCGTGCAGTGCGGCTGTGAGATAAACACGAACGAGCCCCTTTCAGCTCACACTTCCTTCGGCATAGGCGGCAGTGCCGCTCTTTTCATAGAGGCAGCACCCGAAGGCCTTTCACAGCTTATAAAGACCATCACCGCGGAAAACATCCCCTTCATGGCTCTTGGGAAGGGCTCAAATATGCTCTTTTCCGATGCACCCCATGATATGGTGATCCTCCATTTCGGCAGGGCATTTTCGGGGGTGGAGATCACAGGGAACACCGTCACAGCCTATGCGGGCACTCCCCTTTCCAATGTATGCACCGCCGCCAGGGATGCAGGGCTCACAGGGCTTGAATTTGCCTACGGCATACCCGGCAGCATAGGCGGAGCGGTATATATGTACGCGGGCGCATACGGCGGGGAGATGGCTCAGGTGTTAAAGAGCGTGAAAGCCGTGGATATGCAGGGAAATGAGCGTATCTTCGCCGCTGATGAACTGGGGCTCTCATACCGCAGGAGCGTTTTTGCCGAAAACGGATATATCATAATTTCCGCCGAAATGGTGCTTGAAAATGGCGATAAGGCAGAGATAACCGCAAAGATGAATGAGCTCATGGACCGCCGCAGGGACAAGCAGCCCCTTGAATACAAAAGTGCTGGCAGCACCTACAAGCGCCCTGTGGGAGCATTCGCAGGCGGGCTCATAGTGCAGTGCGGCCTCAAAGGCTACTCCGTGGGTGACGCACAGGTGAGCACAAAGCATGCAGGCTTCGTGATAAACACGGGGAAGGCATCATTTGACGATGTGATGTCGGTGATAGTCCACGTTCAGGATGTGGTAAAGGAAAAGACGGGCTTTGAGCTTGAATGTGAAGTGAGGATCGTCAGATGAGATTTGAGAAGATATCATTCACGCGGTTTGTTTCGGACTTTGCATCCGCAGCCCCCGTCGGAATGACGGCACAGAGCCTTTACGATGCCCTGCGCCTGCCGGAAAGAGCCACAAAGCACAGCGCGGGATATGACTTTTTCGCCCCGTTCCCCATATCCCTTGCCCCGGGAGAGTTCATGACAGTGCCCACAGGCATACGCGCTATCCTGGATGATGACAAGTTCCTTGCCATCTATCCCCGCAGCGGACTGGGCTTCAAATACCGCCTGCAGCTTTTCAACACCGTGGGCATAATAGATGCGGACTACGCACAGTCCGACAATGAGGGGCATATCTTCGTCAAGATAATGAACAGCAGCCCCGAAGGGAAAACCCTGGAGATAAAGCAGGGAGAGGCATTCTGCCAGGGGATAATACAGCAGTATTTCCTTGTGGACGGAGATAATGCATCAAATACACGAAACGGCGGGCTGGGCAGCACCACCTGACCTGGAATGCCATAACGGACAGAACAGGACAGACCGATATTATCATAAAGAGCAGGTGAAAATATGGAAGGCTTTGACCCCAGACCATTATGTGAACAGATGGTGACCCTTGCAAAGATATTCAAGAGGGATTTTACATACAAAAAAGAGGATATAAAGGAACTCGATGAGATACTCGAAGTCCTTCACAACGAGTACGAGAGCGGAAAGATGAAGGAACCCGAGCTGCAGAAGGCATCCCTTTATGCAGGAATATATATTGGTGAGCTCATGCTCAGGGAAAAGTATGCGGAATGCGGCTACAGATGGGCTCTCGATGAGAACGAGCCCTGTCTTGAAAAGGATGACGGGAACAAATGCTACCCCTGCGCGAAAGTGTGGAAGCGTATCGTCAACGGCAGAGAGGACAGCGTGAAGTCGTTCTTTGATATCGGCATACTCATAGCCGAAGGAAAGATACCCGGCGTGAACAAAGGCAAGTAACGGCGGCCATATACAGCTCTCCACATGCGAAGGCGGCGGAGAGCTGTATTGTTTATGAGTACTGCGGCGGTGCTTCCTTTACCGAAAGATGATCATTCCCATGAACAGTTTAGATAAAAATCCCGAAAAATTTGACAACAGCAATTGTTTGTGCTATAATATATAAGGTTTACTATCTTTTGCGGAGGTACCCATCCGGTGAACACAGGAAACAGAGCGGGCAGATACGGGATCGCATCTCTGTGGTGCATAGCCCATTTTGCCCTTGAAGTGATATGCTTTCAGTATTATTACCTGTACTTCCGCAGCGCTGCCATCGCAGCATTCATATCCATGGGATATGATCTTGTGGCATTCCTGCCGCAGGTGTTCATCGGGAGCTTCACCGATGAGCATAAAAAGTTCAGGCCCGGGTATGCGGGAGCGGCTCTGGTTTTCGCAGGGCTTTTCCTGAATATTGCCCCATTGCCCCGACTGCTGCCCTTTCTGCTCATATCCGCAGGGAACGCCTTTGTCCATGTGGGCGGCGCGAAGGATACACTCGATACCTGCGGGGACAAGCTGTCCCCTCCTGCAATATTCGTTGCGGGCGGCTCCGTCGGAGTCATCACGGGCAGGCTGCTGGGGAGCCATGACAAGCCTGTCATCATCGGTGCTGTCATCATGGCAGCAGGTGTGCTGTGCATATTCCTGAGCGACCGCATCAAGGCAAAAATGGCGGAAACCTCCCCCGCAGCGTATGATATCGCGGATGGCCGCAGGAGCATCCCCGTGATCGCCGCACTGTCATTCTTTGTGGTGGCTGCAAGAGGGCTTGCAGGCTATGGCATACCGACAAACTGGGCAAATGTGGAGCTCCATTCCGTCCTGCTGTTCTGCGGGATGGGTCTGGGAAAGGCTCTGGGCGGGATCTTTTCCGATATATTCGGTGCTAAGAAAACAGCACTTGTTTCTACTGCACTGTCCTTGCCGCTGATATTTCTTGGCGCGGATAATATGGTCATATCCCTTTTTGCGGTGACGCTGTTTTCCATGACCATGGCAACGACCCTGGGCATACTGGTGTCTGTCTTCCCGAAAACTCCCGTCACAGCATACGGCATAACCGTTGCAGGGCTGCTTTTCGGCAGTATGTTCGTTTTCATAAAGCCCTTCTGCCCCGTACTGTTCGGGCCTGTTGTGATAACGTTGCTGATGATATCCGTGTTCTGCTCGCTGATGTATATCATGAAAAGGGATAAATAATGGAACTGATCGGATTATTTATCAGTCTTTTCAAAGCGCTGATCCTCACCGTAATCATCGAAGGCGCGGTCATGATCCTTATGACCCGCGATAAGGACAAACTAAAACACAGCGTATACTGCAACCTGATGACAAATCCCCTTCTGAACCTCATCGGGCTACTGGTATTCAATATTTTTTCATACAAGGCGTACATCATATATGTGGCTGTGGGCGAGCTCATCGTGTTCGTCTCCGAGGCAAAGCTCTACGGGCTGTTCGGTGAAAAGTCCGCAAAGAAAGCATATCTGATGTCATTTGCCGCAAATATGTGTTCATTCCTTTCAGGGCTCATCCTGAACCATTTCGACCTTATCTGAGGAGAATATTTATGAATAACAGGATGTTTACTCTCGATCTGCTGGTAGAACCCGGCGAATACAGCGAAGCTCCCGGATGGCAGGAAGAACAGGACACTGTCACCGAAGAACAGACAAGGACAGAGGACGTTGGCGCAGGTGCCGGCGAAACAGCCGTGGCTCAAAGGCTGAATGAGAACGCACCCGCCGAAAATGCGCCTTTCCTTGCGGTGTTAGGCGTTTCTGCCGCAGTCATCGCTGTTGCCGTGGCGCTCTCGGTAAGGAAAATAGCCGCAAAAGCTGCCCTCCCCGCGGAGGATAAATGATGGATAGATATACGCTTGATGCTGCCGTTCCCCCTTTCTATGCCGTGGACGGATTTATCCCGACCGTGATCGTGGTCATCGTGATACTTGCACTGATAACAGGCGGCGTGATATTTTTCGTGAAAAAGGCTAAAAAAGACAACTCCCGCGATGATAAAAAGGGCGATGAGGAAAGCAAAGGATGACAGCTATGCAGATATATCAGCTCGATCTCAGTTTTTCCCCTTTGGTGATCGCTTATGTTCTCTTACCATGGATACTGGTCCTGATAGGGATCATCGCGTTGATATCATACTGCGTTATCAAAAAGGCAGCACGGAAGAACAAGACCGATGACGATGGGGAGCAGAAAAACCCATCAGAGGATGAATGATATGCAGATACATGAACTTGATATCGTAAGTGATCCCTTTGAGGAATTCCTCTATTCGGGCGCACTGCCTTTTATCATCATACTTATCATTATCATCATCGCAGTGGTGATAGCTGTTGTAGTGATAATGGATAAGAACAGAAAAACGGATGAAAACGATTCATCGGCGAAGAATAAAAAAGATAAGATGTAAGATGTGATCTCAGGGTAAAGCTATGGATAATAACAGAACGATACCTAATATGCCGCCCCCCGCGGAACGGCCTCCCGCTCCCGGCAGCGGACAGCCCCGGGGACAGAGACCCCCTTCGCAGCAAAAGCCAATGCGGCCTAAAAAGAGGAAATTCCGCCTGCAGATCGGGCATATAATAATACTGCTGTTCCTCGGCATGATAGTCGCTATCATCCTCCTTTCATCGGCGCTGAAAAAAACGAAGGCTCAGCTCAAGGAAGACGAGGAGTATATAAGCGCGCGCAATTCCCGTGTGTTCCATTACTATGACAAACGGGACTATGTCTACATGAAGGATTCCAACTTAGGTGAGACATGGATACAGGCCATCCCCACAGTGCCCCGCCTTGAACTGGACTTTGAAAACCTGCAGGACAATGAAAAAGGGCAGCGCTCCTACACCGAGGGCGGCACTGTCACATCCCATTTCGGCATAGATGTATCCTACTTCAACGGCTATGTTGACTGGGAAAATGCCAAGAACGACGGTGTGGAATTTGCCATGGTGCGCCTGGGCTACCGCGGATATGAAACGGGCAACCTGGGGCTGGACAAGCGCTATATCCAGAATATGGACGGTGCCAAGGCAGCAGGCGTGGATGTGGGCGTATACTTCTACTCACAGGCCACCACAGTGGCAGAGGCAAAGGAAGAGGCTGAGTATGTCCTTGAGAACATAAAGGACTATGATATAGTCTACCCCGTTGTGTTCGACTGGGAGATAACAGGCTACGATACCGCCCGCACCAATGAGATGTCCGTGCGGGACCTCAACGACTGTGCTGCCACATTCTGCAACACCATAGCA
>JAFPYQ010000317.1 GCA_017394475.1 Oscillospiraceae bacterium
TAGATCCCACAAGCTCCCTTGCAGAGCACCTTGCCGATATTATCACCGACTGCGGCGGACTTCTGCTGCGCCCCTGTGATGATATGCAGGATATCCCCGATGATGTTCCGGATGATGAGCTGCGGGGGATAGTGCGCGAGTGGCTCATACGGCAGGCTTTTGTCACAGACGGCGGCAATATCAGAGCAGTGGACGAAAGGATAGTGAAGCTGGTCTCTGAGATAAGGGAGCACCGCCACCTGGAGGAAAGGATATCGGAGATAGCGCAGCAGTGCTGCCTTTCGGAAAGCAGGCTCTCGCATATTTTCAAGGAAAGCTGTGGGATATCGCTGAAAGGCTATCTGAATATAGCAAGGATGAGATATGCCTATGAACTGGTACTTTATGGCAGGAGCATCACCTATGCAGCACTTGAAGCAGGCTTTGGCAGTTCGGCGCATTTAGCGGCGGTGTGCAGGGAGCAGATGGGGATATCCATATCTGGCGTGCTCAGATAGATCGGATAAATCAGCAGATTTCTGAAAGCATCCGTTTTGCGGATATGATACAATATCAGTGCAGGTACACTGCAGGATAATTATCTTCCGACAAAAGAAAGGGATGCTGTTATGGAAAACAGATATATTCAGAGCACAAGGCTCCTGGACTATGAAAATGAAAGGATACAGCGGCTCATAGCCGCAAAAGGCTGGCAGAAGCTGCCGGATTACGAGCGCATAAGGGCGATATACGGATTTGTAAGGGATGATATACTTTTCGGGTATAATACCGATGATGAGATACCTGCATCAAAGGTGCTGCGGGACGGTTACGGTCAGTGCAATACGAAGGGCATACTTTTCATGGCGCTGCTGCGTGCCTGCGGTATCCCCTGCAGGATACACGGCTTTACCATAGATAAAAGGCTGCAGAAGGGCGCTATGACAGGGTTTGTTTACAGGAATGCCCCGCGCGACATCTTCCATAGCTGGGTGGAAGTTCATTTTGAAGACAGATGGTATGAGATAGAGGCATTTATCATCGACAAAAAGTATCTTGACAGCCTGCAGGCTGTCAACAGTAGATGTACGGGAGGCTTCTGCGGCTACGGCGTGGGGGTGAAGGACTTCAGGCATCCCGTGACGGATTTTGAGCGCAACGATACCTACATCCAGAACGAGGGGATAAATAACGATTTTGGTGTGTATGATTCCCCGGATGAGCTCATGAAGGAGCATCATCAACAGCTCTCTCCCTGCAGGAAATTCCTGTTCAGGCACCTGGGAAGGCACCTGATGAACAGGAACGTAAGGCGTGTGCGGGAGGGCAAAGTATCGGAGGATGTGAGCTGCTATGGTGCAGTGATCGGAAAATGACCGGCAGATAAAGACAGGAGAACGAAAGGAACAAATACTATGTTTATCAGAGATGTAAGGACAACAGACGCACAGAGACTCACCGAGATATACTCATATTATGTGGAAGATACTGCGGTGTCCTTTGAGTACAAAACTCCCACTGTCCGGGAGTTCGGGAACAGGATAGAAAAGATAAGCAGAAAATACCCATACCTTGTCTGTGAGGATGAGGGCAGGATAATGGGCTATGTATACGCCTCGGCATACAGCACAAGAGAGGCCTATGACTGGACTGTTGCCACATCTATCTATGTGGATAGGGCATACAGGCGGAAGGGCGTGGGCAAAGCACTCTATGCGGCACTTGAAGAAAGGCTGAAAGAGCAGGGGATAGTCAATCTCCTGGCAGGTGTTGCTTACTGTGAGAAAGAGGATGAGTTCCTTTCACATGACAGCATTGATTTTCACGCAAAAATGGGATATGAAAAGGTGGCGCAAATGAAACAGGTCGGGAAGAAATTCGGCAGATGGTACGACCTTGTATGGATGCAGAAACGGATATGAGCGGAGGGAATATGAACGACACAGAGTACAAGGTGCTGATGATAGATGATGATGAACTGATAGCACGTTCCACGGCGGAGTATTTCAATATCTTAGGGGTGAAGACCGCCTATGTCACAAGTTATGATGCGGCGGTGGAGTTCCTGGACACTCACTGTATCTCCCTTCTGCTCTTAGATATCAATTTAGGTGAGGCATCCGGCTTTGACCTGTGCAGGAAGGTGCGTGAGAACTATGATATGCCCATACTGTTCATCAGCGCCCGCACAAGTGATGATGATGTTATAATAGCGCTCAACATCGGCGGGGATGACTACATTAAGAAACCCTATACCCTGGGTGTGCTTTTTGCAAAGGTAAAGGCAATACTTGGCAGATATGAAAAGGCAAAGGAGGCGGCACAGCAGGCGCTCTCTCGCTCTGCTGCGGAGGATACACGGCAGGCAGCGGACAACAGGATATATCTGCGGGACGATGTGTATCTCGATACGGCGATGCACAAGCTGATGGTGAACGGAAAGCAGGAAGAACTCAGGGCGATGGAATACAAGCTGCTCTGCTATCTGCTGGAAAATGTGGGCAGAGTGGTCACAAAGGAAGAACTCCTCAAAAACGTCTGGGAGGATGAATACACAGGCGACGGTACTATATCCGTACACATAAGGCATATCAGGGAAAAGATAGAGGGAGACCTTAAAAACCCCACTGTCATAAAGACAGTATGGGGCGTGGGCTATGTGATAGAGGAAGATGCTGTGAAGCACGGTGGCAGGTCATGAAAAGCTATATCAGGGCAACTGTCATAACGGCGGCGATATTCCTTGTGGGGATAATGCTTTTTGCCGTTCTGACCGCGGGCACTGTCACACAGGATACCTCGCGCAGTACCATCACCGCAATGAACGATATCGCGCGCACTGCCTGTGAACATCGGACAGAGCTTGACAGTCTTGATGCTGTGGGATACGACGGCGGCTTTGTGATACTTGATATGGTGGATAATGTGCTGTATTCCAATACTGCGGTGAACGATAGACTGACAGTGGAAAAAGCCATACAGAAACGATATCCCTATCAATATCTTCAAGATGAAAGCGGCGTATGGGGCTGTGTCATCATGACAGATGACGGGCTTGACAGGTACAGAGCGTTGCGTTATCGTCTGATAACAGGCATGTGTATAGGTGCGGCGCTGATACTGTTGGCAATGGCAGGCTTCGGAGCGTATCTTGACAGGAACGTCATCACCCCTTTCAGGAAAATGCAGGGATTTGCGGACAGAGTAGCGCGAGGGCAGTTAGATGAGCCCCTTGAAATGGACAGGGACAATCTGTTCGGAGCATTTTCGGAGAGCTTTGACATCATGCGGGAGGAGCTCTCTCAGTCAAGGCAGCGGGAGATGGCGCTGCAGAAAAAGGAAAGGGAGCTTGTGGCATCCCTCAGTCATGATCTCAAGACTCCCGTCACGGGTATAAAGCTGGCAGCGGAGCTTTTGCAGATGAGACTTTCCGTAAAGGCAGAAAATGCAGATACAGAAATTGTTTTTGACAAAGATGAGATAGAGAGCATGAACGAGGGCGTGGGCGGCATTCTGCAGAAGTCGGAGCAGATCAACTCACTTGTGAGCGACCTGTTCACATCGACCCTTGATGATCTGGGCGAATTCAAGGTGAACTGCCGTGATGAAAATTCGGTAGTGCTTGCAGACATTGTGAAAAGCTGTGACGATAAACATTATGTGGATATGGGTGAGTTGCCGCAGGTCATTGTCAGCATAGACAGAAAGCGTATGGCACAGGTCATCGGGAATATTATCTCAAATTCATACAAGTATGCAGATACGCCGATAGATGTCAGTTTTTCAATATCAGACAGCTTTCTTGAAATGCGTATACAAGATCATGGTCAGGGCGTTCCCGCAGATGAGATAGAGCTTATCACCAACAAATTTTACCGCGGAAGAGCATGGGCTGACAGCAGTACGGACGGAAACGGACTGGGGCTCTACATTGCGAAAATGCTGATGAAAAAGATGAAGGGCGACCTTACAGCCGAAAGTGACGGCGGCCTTGCGATAACACTGGTGATACTGCTGAGCTGAAAATGCCCGTTACCTCGGAGGGGAATTTAAGAAAATTATAAGAATTTTACAAGAAAGTTTTATGGAAGATTTTCCGGAAGTCATGTATAATATCCTTAAACCGAATGAAAAACACGGGAAAGGATGTTATATATGGCTTCTTCTGTTTTAAGAACCGAAAAACTCTGCAAATCATTTTCAAACGGCGGCACACAGCAGCACGTTATAAAAAACCTCGACCTTGAAATATATGAGGGGGACTTCACGGTCATCATGGGCTCGTCGGGCTCGGGCAAGTCAACTCTGCTCTATGCGCTGTCCGGTATGGACAAGCCCACACTCGGAAAGGTCTATTTCGGTGATACACAGATACAGGACTATACAAATGATCAACTTGCACAGTTCAGGCGCGGCAACTGCGGATTTGTCTTTCAGAGCGTATATCTGCTGGATGATCAGACAGTGCTTGACAATGTGCTGACAGGGGCGCTCATTGTACAGAAAAACAGCGATGCTCTTGTGAACAAGGCGAAAACGCTCCTGAAAAAAGTCGGGCTGAATGAGGAGGACTGGAAGAAATACCCCAATCAGCTTTCGGGCGGCGAAGCGCAGAGAGCAGGTATTGTGAGGGCGGTCATCAACGATCCGAAGATACTTTTCGCAGACGAGCCCACAGGTGCACTGAACTCCGCATCTTCCCGTGATGTGCTGGATATTTTCACCAAGATACATCAAAACGGACAGAGTATCGTCATGGTAACACATGACCTGAAAACGGCTCTTAGAGGAACAAGAGTGCTGTATCTGCGTGACGGCGGAGTTGTGGGAGATTATCAAATGAAGCCCTACGGCAAGGACGACGAACAGGAGCGCCGTACCGGACTGACAGCGTTCCTTGAAAAAATGGGCTGGTAAGGAGTGAGGACATGAATATACTTCGCTTATCGCTTTTCAAGTTGAAAAAGAATAAAAAGGAAGCTGTCGCCATCGTCTTTCTCACGATGATAACCACGCTTATGCTCAGTGTATTTGCGGCGAACATCTCAAAGGCGAACAAGGCTTATGATGACAGTTTCGCACAGTCAGGCTCAAAGGACACCTGTATCATGATATCAGATGAAAAGTATCGTGATGGTTTCAAGGAACTTCTTGAATCCGATTATGGCATTACGGATATCACAGAAACGGAATGTATAGGTGCCTTTCCTCTTGACTATAAGACAGACAGCGGTGAGGAGCGCTCCTATTCTTCCATTTTCGTTACCGAAAAGACCGAACGAAAGACAGAGGATTTTGTCAAGGTTGACAAACTCACCGACAAAGAGATAGAAACGCTGGAACATCCCATATGGCTGCCTATGTTTTTCAGTACCAGCGAAGAGTATAAACCCGGTGACACGATGATCGCCTACAAGAGCGGAAGAGAATACTCTTTCACGATAGCGGGATTTTATAAGAGCGGTTTATATAACGATTCGGGCTATGGCTATAAAATGATTATCTCCGATAATGATTATGAGCTTTTCAAGGTGATAATCGGTAACGGTATAAGCGGGGTGTATAAAGCCCTCTGGTTCGACTCTGAAAACACAGAATATAACAAAGACGATCATATCAGGAGATGTGAGGAACTCAGCGGTGACAGTCTCACGAATTTTGATGAATATATATGTGACAGCGCAGAGCATGAAAAAGCAAATTCGCTGGATTTTATCAATATGTTTATGTATTTCCTTGCGTTTTTTTCGAGTATAACCATGCTTTCGGCAGTGCTTATGATCATGCACCGTATCACCAACGACATTGAAGATCAGATGCAGCAGATAGGCGTTCTCGAAGCACTGGGCTACCTTTCCCGTGAAATATCTCTTTCCTATGTGTACGAGTATGTGATAACAGGCGGTATCGGTGCGTTTTTGGGTGCTATCGGCGCATTTCTTGTGAGTCCGTTGATGAATATCGGCATTCAGAAGATGATAGGTAGACCCGTGACTGTAAAAACAGAAGGCGGTATGATACTTCTGTCGGGCATTGTCGTTGTATTGCTCATAACTATGTTTGCACTGATAAAAGCGGCAAAGGTCAAGAAATATCCCCCTGTTGTGGCATTCAGAAAGGGCATACGCACGCACCATTTCGGCAGGAACATTCTGCCGCTGGAAAAGACAAATGGGAACATCAATGTCACCCTTGCTATGAAGAGCTTTCTTGGCGATATCAAATCAGCTTTCGGAACGGCTGTCTGCATCATTGCAGCAGGTACGGCGATACTATTCTGTGTGGCGTGCGCAGACTTCTTCAAGGACGGCCTTGTAGGGCTTATGTCAATGGCAGGTGATGACGTCGTAACGGAGGTCGAGCTGCTCAACGGCATTGACCCTTATTCAGTCAAAAACGAGATAGACGAAATGCCGGAAGTTAATAAAACGCTGATAGACTATCAGAGAAGGTATCTTTCCGTTAAGGGTTCTGATAACTCAGGTCAAGCTGTAATATTCGACGATTTCAATGACGCTGAGAATATCAGGTTGACAAACGGCAGATTTCCGGAACATGACAACGAGGTCATGATAACGGTCCAGAGAAAACAGCTTGACGGCACGGACATCGGCGACAGCATCGTTATCAAGGGCAACGGAACAGAAACTAAGTTCATCGTTACGGGCATGACAAGTTCTCTTATGAATAATGGAACAATGCTGTATATGACCTCTGAGGGCTACCGCCGTGCCTGTCCCGATGCACGTCCGAACGTCATTTCGGTGTATCTGAAAGACGGCGTGACACAGGAACAGTTTGAGGA
>JAFPYQ010000318.1 GCA_017394475.1 Oscillospiraceae bacterium
CATTTGACATGATAGTCTATACAGTGGTCAAAAAGCTGGTATACGGCGAGGATGTTTCGGGCTATCCCACCATAGTGTGCCTGGTCTCCATATTCAGCGGCACGCAGCTTCTGTGCATGGGCATCACAGGGCAGTATCTGTCCAAGCTGTATATGGAGGTAAAGAACCGCCCCCGCTACATCATCAAAGAAACGGAAGAGACAAAGAGAAAATGAACGAAGTATCGATACAATGGTTCCCGGGTCACATGACCCGCACAAAGCGGCAGATGCAGAAGCTCCTCCCGCTGGTGGAGGGAGTTATAGAGCTGCTTGACGCAAGAGTGCCCCTTTCCTCCCGAAACCCGGATATAAAGGAGCTCATACAGAACAAGCCCGAGATCATCCTGCTCAATAAGGCAGATACCGCAGACCCCGTGATGACGGACAAGTGGATAAACGAGCTGAAGAAGACCGCCAGCGATGTTATCCCCGTGGACTGCCGCAGCGGACATGGGCTCGACAAAATAGTCCCCGCCATCAGGAAAATGCTGGCTCCCCTCATCGAAAAGTACGAGCAGAAGGGCATGAGCGGCAGAACGCTGCACCTTATGGTAGTTGGTATCCCCAATGTGGGAAAATCCTCATTCATCAACAAAATGGCAGGACAGTCCAAGGCAAAGGTGGAGGACAGACCCGGTGTCACCCGTGAAAAGCAGTGGGTGCGCATAAGCGATACCATCGAATTCCTTGATACCCCGGGCGTACTTTGGCCTAAGTTCGAGGATATGGCAGTGGGCGAAAAGCTGGCATTCACAGGCGCTGTCAAGGATGACGTGGTGGATACGGAGCTGCTGGCATCAAGGCTGCTGCTCACCCTCCGCGATATCTCTCCGGACAGTCTCACCTCACACTACAAGATAGACCTTGCCACCCCCGAGGAGGACGATGCTATGGAGCAGGGGCTCACTCTTGGCTGTGCATCGGGATATGAGCTGCTGTGCAGGGTGGGAAAAGCCCGCAATATGCTGATAAAGGGCGGCGAGATCAACACCGAGAGAGCTGCGCTGTGCGTGCTCGATGAGTTCCGGGGCGGAAAACTCGGCAGGATAACTCTCGACAGGCTGTAAACCGCCGTCTGCACAAGTGCACAAGGATGTGATACCAATGCTGTTTGAAAAGCGTGTTGTAAGTTTAAAAAACGGCGCAGAATGTGTACTGCGCCCCACATCTCCCGATGATTCCGAGGAGATGATAAGATATATGAAGGAGACCGCCGCGGAATCCCCGTTTTTGCTGCGCTACCCCGATGAGGTGCAGTATACCATCGAGGATGAACAGCGCATCCTGACACAGCTCATGAACGATCCCCATACCGTGATGATGGTGGCTGAGGTGGATGGAAAGATCGCGGGGAACTGCAGTGTCAGCGGCATCGGCTCCAAAAGGAAGGTGCGCCACAGATGCTCCTATGCCATAGCCCTCTATGACAGGTTCAGAGGGATGGGCGCAGGCAGTGCCATGACGGGATATGCCCTGGAGCTTGCCCACAGCATAGGCTATGAACAGATAGAGCTGGAGGTGGCAGAGGAAAACGACAACGGGCGCAATCTATACCGCAAATTCGGATTTGCCGACAC
>JAFPYQ010000319.1 GCA_017394475.1 Oscillospiraceae bacterium
ACACATTTTCCCTTTTAATTTGAAGAATGATATGGTATAATAAGATAAGGTATGTTTGATACCGTAAGCATCGGAATCGGAGAGAAAAGCGTTTGTCATAAGTCTGTTACATCAATGGTCCTGCTTTGATATCTCTCGTCATCCGTCATCACTGTAAAGGAGAGACAGAAACTTATGGATCTTCAGAAATTCGTTGATGGTTTTGAACTCACGACTTGTATATTATCGGTTGAGAAGTTTGATGACGGGAGTTATGGGAATGTTAAGATAGTATGCGGCAACAAGGCGTATATCGATTCTATCGAGAACCCCTTCAACGGTGCTTCCTCCCATATGCTGAACAATAAGTTCATACCGGGTTCGCCCTATGAAAAATATATACCCAAGGATCTGAATTTCGAGCAGACGGTCTATCGCTGTGCCTTTGAGAAAAAGCCCGCGCATAACTATCTAAAGCTGGATCGCTTTGACTGCTGGATAAATCAGTATACCCTGCCCGTGGCATCCGATGAGCCTAATATAGGATACTGCTCCTATACCCTTGATATAACCATGGAGGCAGATGCGGGGATAATGACCCATATATCCGCATCCACCGCATCAAGTGTGCTTGAGACCTGTATCAAGCTGCGCAGCTCCGGGGATTTTGAACAGTCTGTTGGCGATGTTATCTCCGATATAAGGGCGCTGTGTGATGCCAACAGATGCTGTCTGCTGCTGATAGACCACAATGAGGAGACCTGCTCTATCATTGCTGAATCCATCCGCAAAGGCTCCCCCGATGAGGAAAACAGCATCACCAGGGATGAGAATTTCTACGATGTGGCAAAGACATGGGATGATACCATAGCCGGCAGCAACTGCCTTATCATACAGGGTGTGCAGGATATGAACGTGCTGAAACAGCGCAATCCGATATGGTACGAGTCCCTTATGGAGGCAGGGATAAAGACCCTTGTGCTGTTCCCCCTCAAACAGAATACAGAAACTCTGGGCTACCTGTGGGCGCTCAATTTCGATCCTGCTAAGTCTCACATCATAAAGGAGACTCTCGAGCTCACCACATATTTCATCGCATCCGAGATAGCAAATCACAAACTGCTCAGACAGCTTGATATGATGAGTTCCATGGATCTGCTGACAGGGCTTTACAACCGTAATGCCATGAACAGGCGCGTGGACAGGTATATAAACTGTGCTGACCCGACACCCGATTCCTACGGCATAATCTTTGCCGACTTAAACGGCCTCAAGACCGTCAATGACGTTGAGGGACACAGTGCAGGGGACAGGCTGCTGAGACGTGCCGCTGCAAAGCTGAAAGAGACCTTTGCAGACTGTGACATCTACCGTGCAGGCGGCGATGAGTTCATGATCATCGCTGTGGGAATACCCCGAGATGTGCTTGAAGGGCGTATCGAGGCACTGAGGCGGGAATCCGGTGATCCGGCAAATGTGAGCTTTGCCCTGGGACTTTGCTATGAGGACAGCCGCGGAGATATCCGCAACGCCATGCGCAGTGCGGATGAAAGAATGTATGCTGACAAGGAACAGTATTACCGCAGATATCCCGAACGCCGGAAGAGATAGAGAAAAGCCGCTCAGAAGAGCGGCTTTTGTTATCGGTATTTCCATTCGCCAAACTGTACATACGCAGCCCCTTCGCAGCAGAGGCATATCAGATGATCGCCGACGCGGTATTCATGGAAGTAAGCAGAGCCGCATCGTGCATCGGGCGGGAGGACTGAGAAGGACTTCATATCATGGGACAGACCCGTGCCGTATAGCTTCACAAAGCTTTCCTTGCGTGTCCATATCCCGGTAAAGGCAGCTGCAGTGTCCTCCTGTGCGGTGATATATCCGATCTCCTCGGGCAGCATCACCATAGATGCGATATCTCTGTCATAGGGCGTGAGCTTCTGCACATCGACCCCTGCGGGCACATCACCTGCCGCACACACAGCTATATTTCCCGTCATGGGATATGTTGAAATGGATATGGGGGTAATTTGAAAGATAGGGATTGCCGTATTGATCATAGGCGATAGTGAGATCGTCTGCCCCTGCAGCTCTGAGCATATCCTGTGCCAGAAGTCCTGCGCCCAGGCACAGCCGTTTATCCTTGTCGAACCTGTATCTGCTGACCCGTTCGGCACGCTTGCTCCAGAAAAGCCCTGAGAGCCCCTTTGCAAACAGCTCTCTGTCGGCAAGCTGTGTCACATCATAATAGAAACATTTCAAAGCCATAAGTTGTTATCTGCTGCCGAAATAGTCCTTTATATACTCGGCAAATGAATGATCGCCCACGATATCCTTGCCCACAAGATCATGGGAAAGAGTCCATTTTGAAAAGAGGATGATATCGTGCTTGCCCTCTTTTCTGATCTTAGGGAGCTCCGCCAGGACGGAGAACATCCATTCGGGGCTGTCCTTTATGACAACAGGCTTGCCTGCCGCTTCAAAGCACATTCCGGCCATTTCCTCATAGGTGTAGGTCTCTTTTCCGCCCACTTCAAAGGTGACGTTTTTATCCATCATGTGTTCTACGATGAATTCAGCCAGATCGGGGCAGTCCACCACATTTGCCCGTACATCGTGATGGCCTTTGAGAAGCCTCATCTCGCCCTTTTCGATATAGGGCTTGAACACCTTTGCGATATCATAGAAATAGCCTGTGGGACGGTAGATCACATAATCCAGCTTGCCGCGACGTATCTTTCCCTCACACAGAGCCTTTGCGTGAAGCATGGGTATCTTTTCGGCGCCGGGCTCTTTGCAGGCGATGACGGAGATGTAGTTGAACTTCTTTACTCCTGCATAGTAAGCCTCTTTGTAAAGGGCGATATTGCCCTTGTAATCTATATCATAGTTGGTGACAGTGGTGGAAGCACCTGTCAGCCCCATAGTGGTGATGACCACCTGAGCCCCGTCGCACAGCCCCTTCATAGAGTCCTTGTCCGTGGCATTTATAGCACGGAAGGTATATTTTCCTTCAAGTCCGTTGTTTTCCCGCTCTCTGATATCAGCAGCAACGACCTCATGCCCCTTTTCGATGAGCACTCTGAGTATCTCAAAGCCCAGATTTCCGAAAGCTCCTGCAAGTACGACCTTCATTACCATGCCCTCCTTTATGAAACTGTCCGAGAATGTCATCCGACACCCCACAGATCACTTTTTCAGATATTTTCTGATATTGTATTTGACCTTGTTCTGTGTTATATCCCCGAATTCTATGGCCTCTGCGGGGCAGTTGCAGATACATGCCATACAGTGGGCACACGGGGCGATCCACACGGGCTTTTTGTCCTTTATCTCTATATTGTTGATAGGACAGACCTCAGCGCATTTTCCGCAGCCTATGCATTTATCGGTGGTGTGGAATGGCGCGGACGGCTGCATATACTTCACCCACAAGGGGACAAACGGGAGTATGAGCGCCTTTTCTGCTATGAACACATGTCTTGCTTTCAGCTTCCTGCTGTAACGGATGGTGTTTGCTATCTTTTCCGATTCGTATACGGCATTTTCAAGAAGAAAATGTATCTCTTTCTCATCATTGGAAAATGAATGGCTGCTTGCCACATAGTTCCTGGGCATGACCACATCTGCACATCCCATATATGTCATGTGCTTCCTTGCAGCAATTTTCCCGGCTCTCCAGCCTGCTGTGCCCTCGTATGATGATCCGCCGGTGAAAACAAAGTATATTTTCCTGTTGCCCGCCAGTTTCAGCTTCCTCAGAAATTGTGAAAAAAATACAGGCATTTCACAGATATAGATGGGACAGCAGACTACGAAAGGTTTTTTTGAACGGATCAGCGAGTGATCCGACCTTTTTATCCTGTCGGTAAGATCAAGAGCCTCATCATGGAGCTTTTTGGCGATGATCTCTGCAATATATCTTGTGTTGCCTGTAGCTGAAAAATAAAGTACCATAATGTCCTCCTGTTGCTGAAAAGTGTGCCGATAATACTATTTTACAGTATCTGTGCACTTATGTCAATGGACAAAATCATAGCATTGTTGATATTTTTTGTGAACATGCACAATAATGAGGGGATAGATCACTGCTTATTAGTGCATTTCTTTTCTTCATCTGCGATGAGGCCGAAAAGCAGAAGGGAGGAAACTATCATCATGATGAACTCTGTTATCGGCTGAGCCCGGATCATGCCGTCAAAGCCGAAAAGCCTGTTGAGCAGCAGCAGCAGCGGGATATACAGCGCACCCTGCCTTATCACCGTTATGATGAACGCCTTTGAGGGCTTTCCCATAGCCTGGAAGGACATCCTGCTCATGGAGGTGATGCCCACGAAGGGAAGTATGAACATCACAGTCCTCAGCACTTTAGTGCCGATGAGGATGACTTCCTCTGTCTGCGTGAATATGCCTATCAGAAGCGGGGCGAATACACCATAGACGGCCATCACCGTCAGCTCCGTGCAGCTCACCGTTATCATCCCCGCTTTCAGGATATCACGCATCCGTTGGTAGTTCCTGGCGCCGTAGTTATATCCCATAAGGGGCTGTGTTCCCGAGGCAAAGCCCTGATAGATATAATTGCCGAAGGAAAGGATCTTCTGTGCCACGCCCATGGCAGCCACCGTCAGCTCGCCGTAGGCCACAGCAAGGTTATTGTTGACGATATATGCCGCGGATGTCAGGAGGGTTTCAAGCGCGGCAGGGATCCCCACCCTGAATATCTCCGAAACTATGGCGATGCGCGGGCGGATATATGCCTTGCGGGGGACGAGCAGCGTTTTGCCGCAGGCGTACAGCATCACCGATACAGCCGCACCGCACACATTGCCGAGTACTGTGGCGATGGCTGCCCCTGCAATCTCCATCCTGAAAGTGAAGATGAACAGCGGGTCCAAAATGATATTGACCACAGTTCCGACTACCATCCCCAGCATGGAATATTTTACAGAGCCTTCGCCCCTCAGCAGCGCCCTGGAGATGTAGTTGCCCATAGTAAATACCGTTCCGATGAGTATCACGAGCACATATTTCCTGGTGTAGACGAAGGTATTGTCCATAGCACCCAGGCCGCGCACTATGCCGTCCAGGAACAGCAGTCCCGTAAGAGTAACGGCAACACCGCCGATGATGCACATGACCAACGCGGCGGTCATTGTCTCCTCCGCGGTATGTACATCTTTTGCGCCGATACACCGCGCAATGTGGGAGGAGGCGCCTGTTCCCACGATATTTGACAGAGCCACGGTCATCATCATCACAGGATAGGCAAGGTTCACCGCTGCCAGCTGATAGTCATCCTTCAAAAGCCCGATAAAATAGGTATCCACCAGATTGTAGAACACCATGACGAACATTCCGAGTATCAGCGGCACGCCCATCCTCACCACCGCTTTGAATGGCTTTTCCTCTTTAAGGGTATATATCCGTTTATCTTCCTTATCCATCAGAATACTTCCTTCTCTAAGGGGCTGCCCTGCCTTATGCCGTCGGGAGCGGCTGTTTACAGGGTGTGACAGGCTTTTGATGTTATTCCCAAATATTGGTATATAATTTTGTCACAATCCACTGTTGACAATATGGGGCATATCTGCTATAATGGATACAATGATAAAGCCCTTGAAGGGCATCGGGAAATGTGTTTGTGCATCCATTTTTCAGGAGAGATATTATGTCAAGAAAAAAAGTATCCGAAGAACATAAAAAGGAAGTCCATCATCGCAACAACGTCAAGTGGGACAGGGAGAACATGCGCTCTCTCACCTGCCGTATGCGCAGGGAAGAGGCTGATATATTCAAGGACTGGTGCGCTAAGCGCAACACCACTCCGGGACGTGTGCTCAAGGAATTTGTCCTTGAGGTGATAAGCGAGGAAGATCAGGACTCCGAAGAAGAGTAAGACCTGTCGATAATATCTACCGCCGTTTCATAATGAAACGGCGGATGCTTTTTGTGTGGATACGTTTGTACTGATGTCATGTTCTTTCGGCATGGTGTCTGCGCTTGCATTCGTACATCTTCTCGTCTGCAGCCTTCATGGCCATGTCGATATTTTCACGGTCGGTTATGTTAAGATCGGCATTTCCTATGCTCACACCGAGCACAAAGGGTTCGCCGCCGGATATATTGAAGTTTTCGGCTGCCGAATTTACGCGGTCGATATATTCTTCTGCGCTGTCGCTGCCGGGTATCACTACTATGAACTCATCCCCGCCGAAACGGGCACATACCGCACAGGAGCCCGCAGCACGGCGAACTATGTCTGCTGCTGCTATTATGGCCTTATCTCCTGCGGAGTGGCCGAAGGTATCGTTTATATATTTGATCCTGTCAAGATCCACCGAGAACAGCGAAAATCTGTTTGTGCCGCTTTCGGTGAGCTCTGCCATTTTCATATAGAAGCCCCTGCGGTTGTATATGCCCGTCATGGGGTCGCGCATGTGCATATCGGCTACCTTAGCATAGGCTTTCTGCAGGCGCATCTTGGTCTTGAGGGTCTCGAATATCTGATTTGTATTGCTGACGAGCCTCTGCATGAACAGGAAATTGAAGCCCTCACTGTCCATGGCGGAAGCCATATAGCCCATGCCCTCGCCCTGGTAGCTGAGAGGTGCTATCACGAGGGAGCCGTAATCATCGAATATGCCGTCGAGATCCGGGAGCAGTTCATTCTCTGCAAGGGGGACATCAAAGACGTATGTCTCTTCATTCTGCACATTGCCCACGTTTTTGCAGTGCATTATCATCTTCATGCCGCTGTTCTGCACCGGGATCTGTTCCTCATCCTCATCGATGTCACACAGCACCTTGTTTTCAAGACAGCACCATGTGGGACATTCGCAGAAATAGGGAATGATCTTTGCAAGCTGGTCATAGCTGTTCAGCTCGCCTGTATGGGCGCTGTATTCAAACATCCTGCGCTCATGCCTTTCAAGGTTCTTCCTCGAAAGGAACAGTTCAAGCAGCTTGTTCACATTTTCTCCCTCTTCTATGGGCTTGCACCCGCAGGACTGGGATACCCTCATCGTATAGGGTATGACACTGAGCCTTTCGGAAGGCTCCTCGCCGTGCATGAGCTGTTCGAGCAGGTCAAGGGCTTTCACGGACATTCCCTCAAGATCTATCTCCGCGGTGGTCAGGCGAGGAAATGTATATTTTTCTTCCTCTATCCCGTCAAAGCCGCTTACTATCACATCTCCGGGGACATTGTACCCCTTGTTCCTGAGATAGTTGCAGGTGGTCATGGCTTCGGTATCGTTCACGCAGAGTATGGCGTCGGGCGGTTCAAGGTCACTGCTGTAGAATTTATCGAGCACTTCGAGGGTGGGGGTCTCCCAGAATCTGCCGTATCCGAAGCGTTCGGGTTCAAACTTCCTGCCGTTGTCTTTTAGCACCTTTTTGAACACATTGAGCCTTTCCTCGGAAAAGCTGTTATTGTCCATACCGCCTATGAAATTGATGCGTTTCGGATTATGCACCTCTATCATGTGCCTCATGACCTGTTCAAAGGCTCCGCCGTAGTCAAATGTTATGCTGACGCAGTCAGGGACATCCCTGTCAACGCACACAAAGGGCAATCCTGTGGCTTTTGCATCGCTCAGCACCATTTCCCAGACACTGTTGCTCTTTATGCTTTCGGGCATGAGTATAAGGCCGTCCAGAACGGGCAGTCTGATGAGCTTGAATATATTGATCTCCGCAGGGGTGTATTCTATGCCATAGTATGTGAAATTGGTTATGACTATGACCTTATATCCCCGTGCCTCTGCCTCATGTATAAGTGCTGTCATGGTATTCTGCGCACCTGTATCATGCAGGCCTGCACATACGACACCGAGCACTTTATATTTTCCGCTGCGTTTTACCATATATCTTACCAATAAAAGTGGCCTTTTTACAAAAACGATCGGTCCCCCGTGGGGGTATATGTATAATATAACATATTTTAGGGCTGCTGTCAAGCCCGATCGCAGCCTTTCAGATAAGTACCCCGCTGCAGTGATCTACCTCGTGTTGTATGATCTGTGCAGTGACCCCGCTGTACCTCTTTTCATGGCTTTTCATGTACTTGTCCTTGTAACGCACTTTTATGTTTCTGTACCTCGTCACAGGCCTGGGGTCGCCTACCAGCGACAGGCATCCCTCCCGGGTGTCATAGGGCTGTGCCTTTGATATTATCTCGGGATCGAACATGACCGTTATCTTCCCGCCGTCAAAAAATGCGATGACCCTTTTGCGTACCCCGATCATATTAGCAGCCATCCCCACACAGGTCTTTTTGTGGAACATCAGCGTGTCGGTAAGGTCTGTGGCGGTCTGTATGTCGGACTCATCCGCATCTGACGATCTTATTTTCAGCAAAAACGGATCATGTATCAGTTCTTTTACCATAATGTTCTCCTGTAACGGTGTTTATGTGTCTTTTTCCAGTTCCTCCAGAAATCTTAACATAAAGCTGTGGCGCTCCTCGGCCATTTCCCTTGCAATGCGGGTGTGCATCATATCCCTGAGCAGCAGCAGCTTTTCATGGAAATGTTGTACGGAATCATCTATACCCCGCCCTGCTTTCCCGCCGTAGGCAAAGGTCCGGGCGATGCCCACCGCACCCATGGCATCGAGCCTGTCCGCATCACGGACTATGTATTCCTCTATGGTCTGTGCGGGTCTGTCCTTGTTCTTGCTGAATGATACGGAGTTTATTATGCGTATTATCCTTTCAGAAGTTTGAGCATCGATGTTTTCAGCACGCAGGAAAGCCCGGGCATTGGCATTGTCCTTTGAATCGAACAGCTTGTGATCGTCCGCATCGTGAAGGAGTGCTGCCACCGCCACAGCATATCTGTCGCAGCCCGGTGTGGCATCGGCGATGAGCATAGCATTACGGTAGACCCGCAGGGAATGTGCCGCATCATGGCCGTCCGAATTGCCTTCAAACAGCTTTTGGATATATTCCTTTGCCCTTATCACTGTCTGTTCATTCATGATCTGACCGTCTCATGAGCATTTTGAGGCGAATATTCTCTGTCTGTGCCGCAGAAAGCCCCGCCTCCGTGAGATATTTCCGGGCGCTGCCGTATTTTTCGGTGAAAAGGTCGATAAATCTTGCCATGCTCTTTTCATTTGCCATGACGATCTCCCTGTCCACTTCCGGGTGTTCGCTGAGATATCTTTCAAGGCGCTCCCTGTTGTTGTCGCGGCTGATGACATAGTCATCTATTATAGCGTCCCCGGGAACTCCGCACAGGAGCAGCAGCACCGCACTCACAACGCCTGTTCTGTCCTTGCCTGCGGTGCAGTTGAACATCACGCCGCTGTCGGCATCGGCGATAGCTTTGAACACATTGGAAATGTTTTCGCTCTCCGCTATCTTCATATAGGAATACGGGACGCCATCGAGAGTGGCGGAGGGCTTGCTGCCCTCGACTATCGGGTACCACAGATATACAAACTCATCATCATCGGAAAGGGCGTTCTTGTGCCGCTGCACTTCCTCGGATGTCCGCATATCTATTATAGTTGTGATATGCTTTTCAAGGAGCAGAGCCCTGTCATCGGGGGAAAGCTGCTCGGGCACATCGCTGCGCAATATCCTGTCCGAAAGCCGTGTCCCGTCGGAAGATATGTATTTATCGAATGTCCTGGTATTAAGAGTCGATCTCAGCAAGCCCGACATTTTATCTGTCCTTTCCGATATGCTTCTTTATCATTAAGATGATCGCCCTGTAGCCATATCCCACAGCCAGCAGGAAGATAAGTATCGCCAGTAT
This sequence comes from Oscillospiraceae bacterium, assembly GCA_017394475.1. Taxonomy (GTDB): domain Bacteria; phylum Bacillota; class Clostridia; order Oscillospirales; family Ruminococcaceae; genus Huintestinicola. Next base: position 9,747 of record JAFPYQ010000319.1, read on the forward strand.
CCACCACACACAGCCCATATAGGGCAGCTCATCCGAAAATCCCAGAGCACCCGCGGGACTGCCCCAGTTGAGGAAGAAATACGGATAGTTGGCATTTGCGGAGAATTTCCAGCCCTGAACATACCCTATCCCCGCATATATGGCATAGATTATGGGCGGGACTATGCACCACAGTACGCCGCACTTTGATATAGACCCGTTTATCCCTGTCACGAACATATCTGCCACAGCCGCCAACGGGACTATCACATGGGTGAGTATGTTCTGCAGGTTCCACGCCTTATCCCCCAGTGTCGGAGCAAGGACGGCACAAAACACTACTCCTGTCAGGGTGATGGACACACTGCCCACAAATTTTATCAGGTACCACACATCGGGTATCTTCTTCCTGCTCAGCATCAGATAAAGCCCGATAGCACAGATAACAGCGATGGCTATGTTCGACTGTATCGTGAAATACATGAAGACCACTTTGCCGCCCATAAATGTGCTGCCCGCCGCTGATGCGCTTATTGCTGTTCCTGTCACTGCCGAAAGTATCGTTATCTCTTTCAGCACGACGGA
>JAFPYQ010000320.1 GCA_017394475.1 Oscillospiraceae bacterium
CATATCAAATATTACAGCCGTGTGCCGAGGATCCCCAAATCCGAGATCATGACCCACAGAGAGGGTCTTCTGATAGGCTCGGGCTGCTCACAGGGCGAGCTTTTCTCCGCCGTGCGTGACGGCAGACCCTGGGATGTGCTGCTGGAGATCGCCTCCTTCTATGATTATCTGGAGATACAGCCCGCTGCCAACTATGAATACCTGATAAAAGACGAGGATAACGACACCATCACCACCCTTGCGGATATAGAGGAGTTCAACAAGACCATCACCGAAGTGGGCGATGCACTGGGGATACCTGTCTGTGCCACGGGCGATGTTCATTTCATCGAGCCATCGGACAGCGTTTTCCGCAAGATACTCACTTACGATGACAAGCACCCCGAAAGGGCAGAACAGCCTCCGCTGTATTTTCACACCACCGACGAGATGCTGAAGGAATTTGCATATCTCGGTGAGGAAAAGGCCTATGAGGTAGTTGTGAAAAACCCCAACCTCATCGCGGATATGGTGGATCCCGATATAAGACCCATACCCCCCGGGACATTCACTCCCTCTATGGATAATGCAGAGGAGGAGCTCCCCCGCATCACCTGGCAAAGGGCAAAGGAAGTCTACGGCGACCCGCTCCCGGAGATAGTACAGAAAAGGCTCGAAAAGGAGCTCAATTCCATAATCAAGAACGGCTTTGCAGTGCTGTACATGATAGCCCAGAAGCTGGTGGCAAATTCCAACGAGCACGGCTATCAGGTGGGCTCGAGAGGTTCTGTGGGCTCATCCTTCGTGGCAAATATGTCGGGAATATCGGAGGTAAACTCCCTTGAACCCCACTATATCTGCCCAAACTGCAAAAACAGCGAATTCATCACCGACGGCAGCTATTCCTCGGGCTACGACCTGCCTCCCAAGGACTGCCCCAAGTGCGGCACTCCATATATAAGAGAGGGACACGACATACCCTTTGAGACTTTCCTGGGATTCAACGGAGACAAGGCGCCGGATATAGACCTTAACTTCTCCGGCGAGTATCAGACCCATTCCCATAAATACACAGAGGAACTTTTCGGCTCGGACAATGTGTTCAAGGCGGGAACTATCGGCACTGTTGCGGAAAAGACCGCATACGGCTTTGTAAAGCACTACCTTGATGAGACCAACCGCCGTGTGACAAGGGCGGAGGAGAACCGCCTCACACTGGGCTGCACAGGTGTAAAGCGCACCACAGGCCAGCACCCTGGCGGCATGGTAGTCGTTCCCTCTGACTATGAGGTGTACGACTTCACCGCTGTACAGCACCCTGCGGAGGACCCCAAGTCCATATTCGTCACAACCCACTTTGACTTCCATTCCCTGCATGATACGATACTAAAGCTCGATGAGCTCGGTCACGATGTGCCCACACTGTACAAGCACCTTGAGGATATGACAGGCGTTGACATAAAATCCGTGTTCCCCGCCGATGAAGGCGTTATGAGCCTGTATCTGTCACCGAAGGCACTGGGTGTCACAGAGGAGGATATAGGCTGGAAAACAGGTACCCTTGCCATCCCCGAGATGGGCACAGGCTTTGCTATGCAGATGCTCGTGGAGGCAAAGCCCACCAAATTTTCCGACCTTCTGCAGATATCCGGACTTTCCCACGGTACCGATGTATGGCTGGGCAACGCACAGGATCTTATCCGTGACGGTGTATGCACCATATCCGATGTTATCGGCTGCCGTGACGGTATCATGACATACCTTATATATCACGGAGTGGACCCGAACCTCTCATTCAAGATAATGGAGATAACCCGAAAGGGAAAGGCTCCCAAGCTCCTCACCGAGGAGATGAAACAGACCATGCGCGACCACGATGTGCCCGAATGGTACATCGACAGCTGCCTGAAGATCAAGTACATGTTCCCGAAGGCTCATGCCGCAGCGTATGTTATCGCGGCTAACAAGCTCGCATGGTTCAAGATAAACTATCCTCTGGAATTCTACGCCACCATATTCACCGTGCGCGGCGAAAACTTTGATGCAGAGACTGCCCTGCTGGGCAGAAAGGGCGTGCAGCAGAGGATGAAGGATATCCAGGCGATGGAAAAGCGCACCGCCAAGGACAATGATACCTATGATATGCTGCTCATCGTCAATGAGATGATGGCACGAGGATATGATTTCCTTCCCATTGACATAAAGAAGTCCCACGCTTCTAAATTCCTTGTGGAGGACGGAAAGCTCCGCTTGCCCTTCAACTCCCTTTCGGGAATAGGCAGGAACGCCGCAGACCAGCTCTACAGCGCCGTTCAGAGCAATGATTTCATGTCCATAGAGGAGATACAGGAAAAGAGCGGTGTGGGCAGGTCGGTCATAGAGCGCCTTGAAAGCGTGGGCGCCATGGGCAATCTCCCGAAATCAGACCAGATGTCCCTGTTCTGATCACCTGCTCCGATGATAAACACTATGACAATACCGGATAAACTTGATATGGATAAAATAAGATTTTTTGCAGCCGCCGCTGCCATTGCACTCACAAGCTGTGCCGGCACTGCACCACAACAGCCAGCGGGCAATGAGGACGCCGTTCAGCCTGTTGCTGCACAGACCGAGGCTGCGATCACTGCCGAAGCCGAAACTACCGCACTCACAGCCCCCTACACCCTTGAAGACCAGGTCATGCCCGTGATAAACATCGTGACTGCGAGCGGCAGCAACGATTTTGCGGCAAAGCCCGTAAACGGCTATGTTTCATCACAGATTGCAACATGGACACCGGACTATGTCATGCCCCCCGAACCCTATTATGAGGACTGCACCGTGACCATATCCGACAATGACGGCGTGCTCCTTTGTGCAGATGCACAGGTGAAGGTAAGGGGCAACTGGACCACATCCTACGATAAAAAGCCACTGCGCATCAAATTCAAGGAAAAGCAGAGCGTGGGCATTAGTGACGGAGACAAGGACAAGAACTGGCTCCTGCTCTCCGAATACAAGGATATGTCACTGCTCAGGAACAAAGCCGCCCTTAACATTTCAGAGGGTATCCTTGCCCCCGACGGGTACTATTCCGCCGACTGTGAGCTGGTGGAAGTGCTGATAAACGGCAAATACTGGGGAGTATACCTGCTCACCGAGCAGCAGCAGACAGGCAAGGACAGAGTAGCTGTGACCGAGCCCGAGAAAGACTACACCGGCACGGATATCGGCTATTTCCTTGAAATGGACGGTTACTTCTTTCTTGAAGATCCTCTGCAGCAGTTCCATGTGAGCTACAACTACAATGCGCCCCTCATCCCCTACGACGGCAACGGCGGCAGCGGGAAGACCATCGCCTGCCTTTCGGATGACAATGTGTACAGGAAGGATATCGGCTTTACCATCAAAAACGATATATATTCACAGGAACAGCACGATTTCATCGCGGACTATGTGGAAAATGTATATCTTATAATGTACCATGCCGCATACGATCACGAAGCATATATCTTCACGGATGACTATTCGGACATCGTAAAGGCCGACATATCCCCCGAGGAGGCTGTCCGCGCCGTGGTGGATGTGGATTCCCTTGCGGATATGTACATCATAAGTGAGGTCACCTGTGATGCCGATCTGTACTGGTCGAGCTTCTTCATGTCCGCTGATTTCGGAGAGGGCGGGAACAGAAAGCTCACCTTCTGCGCTCCCTGGGATTTTGATTCGGGGCTGGGCAACAAGGATCGCTGCATCGACGGCAAGGGTTTCTTTGCTGCCAACAGCATCCCCGAGGTAAACGGGAACGAGTTTGAGAATGAATACGAGGCAGTCAACCCATGGCTGGCAGTGCTCATGTATGAGGACTGGTACACCGACATCATCCGCGAAAAATGGACAAGAGCCTATGACAGCGGCATCTTTGACAGCACCCTTGAAATGATAGAGTCAGACATTTCCGCTTACCGGAAGGCATTTGACAGGAATTTTGAACGCTGGGACTATGAGGCGAACAAGTGGGTAGTTATAGGAGAGCTGAGCGAGCCCGCAGCACAATGCAACTCACAGCAGGAATCCGCAGAATGGCTCCACAAATGGCTCGCATCAAGGATCGAATTTCTGAACGAACAATGGCATGAATAAGCTTACCCGTCAGCAGGAGCACCTGTTGACGGGCTTTTTTTGATCAAAAAATGAAACGTCTGAATAAAAGTTCCCCCCGCTGCAGGCAGGGAGAACACACGAAGCTGCTGAAAATATATCTGTCAGAAGCTTTCTTAATATTTCGGTCTTTTCACATAGGTGGTATGCAGCAGTTTATGAGCACGAGCCTTTCCGGGGGCATCGAAATACTCATCATAAAGCAGCTTCATAACAGGGCTTTCGTGAGACCTGCGGCATTCGAGCTTCTTGTCAAGATCATAGAGTGCCTTTGAGCGCAGCTTCTTGAGATCTGTATTATTGCGGACAGAATCGCTCTGTATAGGCTGGCCGCCGCCGTTGATGCAGCCGCCCGGACATGCCATCACTTCTATGAAGTGGTAGGGCTTGCCTGATTCCATGAGCCTGATGATCTCCCTTGCATTTGAAAGACCCGAGACTACCGCCACGTTCAGCTCTGTGCCCGCTACCTTGTAGGTGGCTTCCTTGATGCCCTTTGTGCCGCGGACTTCCTTGAACTCTATCGCATCGGACTTTCCGTCGAGCAGGAAAGCTGCAGTTCTGAGGGCTGCCTCCATAACACCGCCCGTTGCGCCGAAGATAGCGCCGCCGCCGGATGCAAAGCCGAAGGGATCGTCAAACGCGGTGTCTTCGAGCTCCCTGAAGCTTATCCCTGCGCTCTTTATCATCCTTGCAAGCTCGCGTGTGGTGAGTGCCACATCCACATCGTCATGGTCAAATGTGCGCTGTTCCTGCCTTGTTACCTCGAATTTCTTTGCGGTGCAGGGTATAACGCTGACTACAAAGAGATCCTTCGGGTCGATATTGTACTTCTGGCAGTAGTAGCTTTTCAGTACCGCGCCGAACATCTGCTGGGGTGATTTGCAGGTGGAAAGGGATGAGAGATACTGCGGATAGTAATGTTCACAGAACTTGACCCAGCCGGGGCAGCATGATGTGAACATAGGCAGTGTCTGCTTTGTCTTGATGCGCTCGATGAGCTCATGTGCCTCTTCCATGATGGTAAGATCGGCGGTGACATCCATGTTGAACACCTTGTCAACACCAAGGCGTCTAATGGCATTGACCATCTTGCCCTCTACATTTGTCCCCACAGGCATATCAAAGCATTCGCCGAGAGTAGCGCGGATAGAAGGAGCTGTGAAGAACACTACCTTCTTGTTGGGATCGGATATAGCATCCCATACCATATCGGTATGGCTCTTTTCGCTGAGAGCACCCACAGGGCAGGCTACTATGCACTGACCGCAGCCAACGCAGGGAGATTCATTGAGGCTCTTTTCAAATGCACAGCCCACATGCACCTTGTATCCCCTTTTGATGGGACCTATGCAGCTGACTGTCTGTACATTCTTGCAGGCAGCCACGCAGCGCATGCACTGGATGCACTTGTTGTTGTCGCGGATTATATAGGGCGACTTGTCATCTATGGGATAGGCTATGTCATCGCCCTTGAAGCGGTCTTCATCCACGCCGTAATCCGTAGCCAGCTTCTGCAGCTCGCAGTTGTTGCTCCTTACACAGGAGAGACACTTTTTGCGGTGGCTCGAAAGGATGAGTTCTATGGTGGTCTTTCTTGAACGGCGGACATTGGCTGTATTGGTGAGCACTTCCATGCCCTCCTCTACAGGATATACGCAGGATGCCACAAATCCCCTTCTGCCAACGATCTCAACTACGCATACGCGGCAGGCGCCTATGCAGTTCACATCTTTGAGATAGCACAGGGAGGGTATCTCCACATTTACAGCCTTTGCTGCCTGAAGTATGGTGGAACCGGCAGGAACACTGACAGGTATCCCGTTTATCTTAAGGTTGACCATTTGTTTGTTTTCTGTTGCCATCAGCCCTGTCCTCCTTACTTCTTTATAACTGCGCCGAATTTGCAGTTCTTCTCACACAGGCCGCACTTTATGCACAGGGATTTGTCTATCTTATGCGGCTGCTTTACGCTGCCTGAGATAGCATCCACAGGGCAGTTCCTTGCACAGAGGGTACAGCCCTTGCAAAGTCCCGGTATGATCTCATAGTGGAGCAGCGACTTGCAGACGCCTGCAGGACAGTGCTTGTCCACGATATGCTCGATATACTCATCCTTGAAATACTTGATGGTGGAGAGCACGGGGTTGGGCGCTGACTGACCGAGAGCACACAGTGAGGAGGACTTCATGTGATTTGCGATCTCACTTATCTTTTCAAGGTCTTCATATTCTCCGTCGCCTGCGGTGATCTTATCGAGGAACTGCAGCAGCCTGCGGGTACCTATGCGGCAGGGCGTACATTTTCCGCAGCTCTCGTCAACGGTGAAGTTGAGGTAGAACTTGGAGATATCCACCATACAGGTGTCTTCATCCATTATGATAAGTCCGCCGGAGCCCATCATGGAACCCAGTGCGGAAAGGCTCTCATAATCTATGGGAGTATCTATATGACAGGCAGGGATACAGCCGCCCGAGGGGCCGCCTGTCTGTGCTGCCTTGAATTTCTTGCCGTTAGGTATGCCGCCGCCTATCTCCTCTACTATCTCGCGCAGGGTGGTTCCCATGGGTATCTCCACAAGGCCCACATTGGTGATCTTTCCGCCCAGAGCGAACACCTTTGTTCCCTTGGAGGTCTCTGTGCCCATAGATGAATACCACTTGGCACCCTTGCGGATGATCTGCGGGATGTTGGAATAGGTCTCAACATTGTTGAGTACGGTGGGCTTTCCGAAAAGTCCCTTGACAGCGGGGAAGGGAGGACGGGGACGAGGCTCGCCTCTGTGGCCTTCGATAGAGGTCATAAGGGCTGTTTCCTCACCGCATACGAATGCGCCTGCGCCAAGTCTTATCTCGATATCGAAGCAGAAATCGGTGCCTAAGATATTATCACCCAGCAGTCCATACTCTCTTGCCTGTGCTATGGCTATCTCAAGGCGTTCCACCGCTACGGGGTACTCGGCACGGACATAGATATAGCCCTGCTTTGCACCTATGGTGTAGCCTGCTATGCACATCGCCTCGATTATGGCATGGGGGTCGCCTTCAAGGATGGATCTGTCCATGAATGCACCCGGGTCGCCTTCATCGGCGTTGCAGCAGACATACTTTATGTCGCCCTGTGATGCCTTGGCAAAAGCCCATTTCCTGCCTGTGGGGAATCCTGCTCCGCCGCGTCCTCTTATCCCGGATTCCAGCAGTTCGTTTATCACATCATCGGCGGTCATGGATGTGAGCACCTTTGCAAGTGCCTGATAACCGTCTGTTGCGATATATTCCTTTATATTCTCGGGGTCTATGACACCGCAGTTGCGCAGTGCTATCCTCAGCTGCTTCTTGTAGAAATTGGTCTCGGAAAGGGAGATTATCGAGCCATCCTCATGAACAGTCTCCTTATAAAGGAGGTCCTTCACGATATTGCCGTTCTTGATGTGTTCCTCAACTATGCGGACAACTCCCTCGGGGGTAGCCTGTGAATAGAATGCGCCCTCTGGATATACTATCATGATGGGGCCTAAGGCACACAGACCGAAGCATCCTGTCTTGACCACGAGCACTTCCTTGTCGAGCCCCTGTTTTGCAAGCTCGCTTTCAAGGGTCTCTATCACCTTTTTACTGCCCGAGGAATTACAGCCCGTACTTCCGCAAACGAGTATCTGCTTGCGGTAGCCTGTCTTCTTGGCAAGCTTTGCGCCCTCGGATGCCACGAGTTTCCTGACCTTTATCAGATCAGCCATATCATCCCGTATCTTATTGAGCTCTTCAACGGTCATTTGCCTTTACCTCCTTCTTTGTAAGATAGGAATCGATGATATGATCGACCTGATCGGGAGTGACCTTGCCGTATACATCATCATCGACCAGCATAACAGGGGCAAGTCCGCAGGCACCTACACACCTGCAGGAATCTATGGAGAACAGACCATCCTGAGTACACTGTCCCGACTTTATACCGAGCTTTTTCTCCACTGCCTCGAGCACCTTGTCAGAGCCCTTTACATAACACGCCGTTCCCAGACAGACACTTATCCTATGCTTGCCCTTCGGTGTCAGGGAAAACTGGGAATAGAAAGTAACGACACCGTACACCTCCGAAAGGGATATACCGAGACCGTCAGCGATCATGGTCTGCACCTCTATGGGCAGATAGCCGTAGATATCCTGAGCCTTCTGCAGTATGGGCATGAGACCGCCTGCCTGCTCCTTGTGCTCCTCTATGACTTCCTTCAGCTGCCGTTCCTGTACGATAGTCCCTTTGAATGTATTAAGGGGTACCTCATTCATAAGCATTTCCTCCTCATCCACACTGTATTCGTTTTATCCCCGCAGTACCCTGCCCTCATCACAAAACAGGCCATGCACGAGCATGAATTTCCGCAGGCACAAAAATACATCAATATTATATCACAAATAATTGTTATGGTCAATCTAATTATTGTTAAATGTTCGTTATTTGCCGGCGATGACTGTCATATATCCTCAAAATGCTCATTGGCATGGAATGTCTTGCATATCTCACCGTATATGCCGAAAACCGTCAGCTTATCGCCGATGCGGAACACTGTTTCGGCAGATGCAGCCTCGGGCGCCTTTCCCCTGTGTTCCACGATCATGACAAGGATGTTCTTATCCGAACGCAGATCCATATCCTTAAGGGGCTTTTCGGTGTATTCCGCAGGTATCTCCTTAAGCCGCACCTGTGCTATACAGCCGCGGCCTATGTAATCGAGCACCATGACACTGTTTTTGAAGCCCTTGTTTATCAGCCTGCCCGCTATCTTTTCAAGCTGCCTGTCTGTAAAGGAGCGTATCTTCTGCGTGCGCATGATGATAAAGATCATTGCTATGGCCACTAAGGGTATGAATATGCTGAGAATGCGCTGTTCATCCTGAGCAAAGCGCAGGGTCATGAACAGGTTTATCAGTGCGGAAACTATGGTTATGTTGAACACATACCCGAAAAGCATAGTTATAGCGGCAAGCCTTCTGCGCATGCGGGACGAGACTATCATCTCGCTTTCCCGCGTGGTAAAGCCGCTCCCCGTGAGCAGAGATATAACCTGGAACCTGGCCTTTTCATCGGGCAGACCCGTGAGGCGGAAAAGTATGGTGAACAGTTCGGATATGATCCAGTACACTATGATCATGAATGTGAACAGGGAGAATGCTACATAAGCGTTCATAGATGAGTCCTTTCATAAGCCTATCAATACACTCCGAAACACATGAGTACCAGCCTGACGAGCAGTGCCGCCACCCAGGCCACCGCACACTGGAACACCACAACGATGACCGCCCACTTTGTGCCGAGTTCCCGCTTTACCGCAGCCACCGCTGCTACACAGGGAGTATAGAGCAGGCTGAATACCAGCATGGATGCAGCGGATGATACCGTCAGAGCGGATGCTATGCCCTCTGCAAACAGCACTTCAAGAGTGGATACCACGCTCTCCTTTGCAAGGAATCCGCTGATGAGGGATACACAGATGCGCCAGTCACCGAGGCCGACAGGAGCCAGCAGCGGAGCAAATATACCTGCAATATCCGCAAGTATGCTGTTGTCGGAGGAATCAGGCACCATATTGAAGCGCAGGTCAAAGCTCTTGAGGAACCATATCACCACCGTAGCCACAAGTATGACGGTGAATGCCCTGTGAAGGAAGTCCAGTGCCTTTTCCTTGAGCAGCAGGAAAACATTCTTCGCACTGGGCATACGGTAGTTTGGCAGCTCCATGACAAAGGGAACTGCCTCACCCTTGAAGTATGTCTTCTTGTACACCACCGATGTTATGATGCCGAAAACTATCCCTAAGATATAGAGCCCCACCGTGATGAGCCAGCCCCATTTCGGGAAGAATGCCCCCACGAAGAACACATATACCGGCACCTTTGCGGTACAGCTCATAAACGGTGTCAGAAGGATGGTCATGCGGCGGTCTCTGTCGCTCGGCAGGGTTCTGGTGGACATAATCGCCGGAACCGAA
>JAFPYQ010000321.1 GCA_017394475.1 Oscillospiraceae bacterium
CGGGAGCCTTATCCGTGACGGGATACGGTTTCTTTTCGGCTGTGGATATCTTTATCTGATCAAAGCACACCTCATCACCGTTTTCAAAGCATGAATAGCCGTTCTTTGCGGTAAAGATGAACCTTATATATGTATCACTGTCATATCTGCCTGCTGCCTCGGGGATGGTTATATGAGCTGTACCCATAGGCGGTACGGTAAATGAAAGACTGCCTTCTGCACACTTTCCGCCGTCATAGGTGATCTCCCAGCGGCAGTCAAGATATTCTCCTGCATCTATGAAACGCAGCAGGCTGCTTATAATGAAGCTGTCGGGGCTCTTTCCCATCGACACACGGACAGGGCGGTATACCTGCTTTAATTAAAGCAGTCCTGTATGCGGTGTCCTGTCAGGATAGCACAGTGCATCCATGCAGAAATTGCCGTCATTGTGGCGTTCTCCGCTGTCGCCGCCGTAGCCGTATTTGATTCTTCCGTCCTCTGTGTGGCCCAGTATCACAGCATGATCTGCCCATTCCCATACAAGGCCGCCCATGAGCCTGTCACTTTCCATGAACACATCATGATATTCTTCAAGGTCGCCCGGACTATTGCCCATGGCGTGACAGTATTCACACAGTACAAACGGGCGCTTTTCATCGTCCCTTTCAAGGAATTTGCGTATGCCGTCCGGTGATGTATACATCTCGGATACCATATCAAGCACATCATCGGAGGTATCATCCAGCTTATGAGTGCTCTCATAATGCACGGGGCGGGTGCTGTCCAGGGACTTTATCAGCTTTGCCCCCTCCTTCAGGTTCTCGCCGTACCCGCTCTCGTTTCCCAGAGACCATATAACAACGCAGGGACGATTCACATCGCGTGTAACCAGCAGTTTTTCACGGTCAAGTATCGCGTCCCTGAACTGCTTGTCCTTTGCTATCAGCGCGATGCCGTTATAACCGTTTTCGTATGACCACTTGAAATCGTTGTATACCTCACAGCAGCCATGGGATTCAAGATCAGCCTCATCTATCACATAAAATCCCAGTTCATCGCACAGGCGGTAAAATTCCGGTGCATTGGGATAGTGGGATGTGCGTACGGCATTTATATTATGCCTTTTCATCAGAGTGAGGTCTTTTCTCATCCGCTCTATATCGGCATAATACCCCGTATCGGGATAGCTGTCATGGCGATTCACACCGAAAAGCTTGACATGCCGACCGTTGATCCTGAATATTCCGTCAGTGATCTCAACCTTGCGAAATCCTACTCTTTCGCCTATCAGTTCTTCATCTGTTTCTATTTCAAGGCAGTAGAGAAAAGGCGTTTCCGCAGTCCACAGCTTTACATCCTCTATAGTCTTTTCAAAGGGCTTTCCTTCGGAAACATCGCCTTCGCATATCAGTCTTTCCCCCTCATACAGGCGCAGCTTTGCGGGAACGCCTTCTGTGGTGAATTTAAGTATCCCCTTTGTCATGGTGCTGTCGGGCTCTGATACTATGCGGTAGTTTTCCAGCCTCTTTTCGGGGCGGGAGAGCACATACACATCGCGGAATATCCCCGACAGTCTGAATTTGTCCTGATCCTCCAGATATGTCCCGTCACACCATTTCAGCACCGCAGCAGTGATGCGGTTCACACCAGATGTGAGCATATCGATTATATCAAATTCGGATGTGTGATGTGATACCTGGGAATAACCTGCAAATATACCGTTTATGTACAGATAGATGCAGCTGTCAGCACCCTCAAAGCAGAGTATTTTCCTGAGGCCGTCGGGCTTGTATATATAGTCTCTGCCATAGACACCCACGGGTATGTCATCGGGCACAAAGGGCGGATCAAAGGTTATGGGATAGCACACATTGGTATACTGCGGCCTGTCATATCCATGAAGCTGCCAGTTTGATGGAACGGGTATCGTTTTCCCATCGGCGCATGATATGAAATCATCGGGCATATCTATGATGCTCTCATAATAGGAAAAATCCCACTCACCGTTCAACAATTCAAATCGGGATGACTTTTCCCTTCCGGCAAAAGCATCCGTTCCCTTTGCAAATGGGATAAAATAGCAATGGTCGGTCAATGTGCCTGTATGGAGCTGTTGCGGGTCCTCATGGAACACCATAAAGCTCTTTGGCGTGCCTTTTTCAGAAATATCCGAGATCCTCATAATGTCTCCTTCTATGCCTCTGTTCTTCTGAACCTGATATCCGTAAGTGCCACCTGATCTCCTGTGATGGCAGCGTATATCTTTTCGGGCATATCCTTGATGGTAGTTGTATTTTCTATATTTACTGTTGTAAATGACAGAGTTGACCTCCTCTCCGCGCAGGAAAATCTGCGCCTCCGTAAAGCGTCTATCTATCGTCGAAGACCGGTGGTGCGGTATTTTTCCCGCTTCCGATCACATATTCTGTTATAATATCATATTATATTATTTTACCATATTTTTTAAATATTTGCAAGTCTTTTTATAGAATTTAACTACAAAGGTAAGATCCTTTCATTGTTTAATATCCATAGAAAAGGCGTATTGTCAACTTTTTTATTTCTTTCGTCATCTTCATATCAAAGTGATGCCCTTGACCTTTGCTTTCCTATATGATAAAATATCCTATAAGCGTAGGACACCATCTGAACATCCGCTGAATACACAGAACAGGAGGATAGCAGTATGACGGAACTTGACTTTATCCGGAACGGGGTAATAAAACTGTTTGCCACGGACAAGGAGGAGATAACACCCTCGGAATATGCCCATTTTTCATACCCGAAGTACATATCCCTTATGGATTTTGAAGTGCATCAGTTTCGGGTGCAGGGCTTCGGCTCCCTTATGTCTATGCAGACCCGCACACATTTCGGGATGCAGCTCCTCACCTGCTCTTTTATGCCCTCTGAGGGCACAGGTGTGCCTTACCTCCTCATCGATATCATGACGACAGGCAAAAAACGCATGATCTTTGTGGAATACTATGACTGCACCGCATCAAAGGAAAATCAGCCGATGCTTGAAGAAGCATGCCGGAAATACAGCTTCCTGCCCGATCATAAGGAGAAAAGCGCATGGTATGTCCCCTGTCGGGCGGGATATTCACTGATAAAGGATATTCCCGCAGGCAGCGAAAGATATCTGCTGGCAAGGATGACAGCAGACTGTGTACGGGCATACAGGAAAGCTGTCTCGGCAGCGTCCGTAGATGATACCAATATCAAAGGGCTGCTGGCTTTCAGGGACAGGATGATAAATGAAGGCAATCCATCTTCTGCGGTGCTGGGCAAAGTATTCGGTCGGGAAGGGGCAAAGAGATTCTTCTGTTCATGCGTCATGCCCGACAGCGGCAGTATCGGGGATAAACGTTCAAAGGAATAAACAGATGAAAAAAGCGGAACTGTTTTGCAGTCCCGCACATTTTATCAAAATAAATATTTTGGAAACGCTGAATAGACCATAATAGTAAAATATATGTC
>JAFPYQ010000322.1 GCA_017394475.1 Oscillospiraceae bacterium
ATGTCCCCCGCCTCTAAGGCGGCGGGTTCCATATTTCCATTCAGTAGGAGTTCAATCTCCTACTGAATGGAAATGAGCCTGCGGCTCACACTTGCTTGTTAAAAGCAAGCTTTGAAGTATCTGTCTTCGGCTGCATACAGATTAAAAATCACTTAATTTATGATTAAAATTATCGGGAACGATTGATTAAATTCAGAGATTGTGATATAATAATGACAGGTCAATAAGGAAATGACCCGAAAGAAAAGGAGATCGTTATGAAGAATTTAAAAAGGATGCTGATCCCGCTCGTGTTAGTCTTTGCGTGCAGCGGGTGCGGTGAGGCGGCAAAGGCGGACTATGAAAGTCCCAAAGCGGTGATAGAGGCACACAATGCCATCCACACCGAATGGGAGAACAATCAGCTCTACGATGATCTTGAAGGAAAGACCTTCAAGGTCAAAGCCACCGAGGGGCTCGATAACTCAAACGCTGCGGCGGAAACGGGTGCGGATAAAAAATCCGACAAGTCCGAAAAGGGGAAGCTGGGTGATCATAAATGGGTATGTATACCCTATTCCGATATAGAAACGGATGTGATGCTCTGGCTGACCGATGAGCAGTATGCAGAGATGAAGTACAAGAAAGGGGACACTCTGGTACTGGAGGTGAGCCTTATCGCACAGCGCGGCACCAAAGAGGGCAAGCTCAGACAATACTATATAAACGCCATACTCCCCGAAGAATAACATCACCGCCTCCGGCAGACAATGTCGGAGGCGGTGGTTGTCCGGTAAGTGACAAACGGGGCGAGCGGATGCTCTACGGAACATCCGGGCACATAAAATATCGGCAGACAGTAAAGTTACCGAACCGCAAAACAGACGTCCCATACAAAAATAACCAACGAGGTAACTGCGGGCTTTGCCCATAGAGTAAAATATCAGCAGGCAAAAAGGTTACCGAGCCGCAAAACAGACGTACTATACAAACTAACCAACGAGGTAACCGCGGGCTTTGCCCGCCTTGACATTTGAGGCGGGATGTGATAGAATTTTTGTATTGGATCTATCCGCTGCGGTGACTGATACGGGAAAGGGAGATACTATGGTAAACTTCGGAAATGACTGGGACGAGATAATGAAGGGCGAGTTTGACAAGGAATACTATCTGAAGCTGCGGGAATTTCTCAAATATGAGTATTTCCACTATCAGATATATCCCGATATGTACCATATCTTCAATGCCATGCAGAGCACCGCGTATAAGGATGTAAAGGCGGTCATATTCGGACAGGATCCCTATCATGAGCCGGGGCAGGCTCACGGCCTCTGCTTTTCGGTGCAGAAGGGCTGCGATATCCCGCCGTCTTTGCGCAATATCTATCAGGAGCTGCAGAGTGACCTGGGCATCCCTCCCGCACCCCACGGGGAGCTCACCGCCTGGGCAAAAAGCGGCGTGCTGCTGTTAAACACCGTCCTCACCGTCCGCCGCGGGGCAGCAGATTCCCATAAGGGACAGGGCTGGGAGGAGTTCACGGACAATGTGACGAGAAAGCTCAATGAGCATGAACGTCCCATAGTGTTCATACTCTGGGGCAGCAAGGCAAAGGCGAAAAAGGCACTTATCACGAACCCGCGCCACCTGATACTGGAATCCGGTCACCCGTCCCCGCTTTCCTCGCGGTATTTCTTCGGGTGCAGGCATTTTTCAAAGTGCAACGCCTTTCTGGAGCAAAACGGCATAGAGCCCATCGACTGGAGAGTGGACAGATAAGGAGCGATGCAGAATGGGTACAAAACACGTTGTAGTCCTGCCCTATGATGAAAAATGGGCGCAGAGCTTTGAGGAGATAAAAGCAGAGCTGCAGGCAGCACTGGGGACGCTCGCTCTGCGTATCGAGCATGTGGGCAGCACATCGGTGAAGGGGCTTTCGGCAAAGCCCATAATAGATATAGATGTGGTCATAAAGGACAGATCACAGCTTTATGTGGTGATATCCGCCCTGGGGAGCATAGGCTATCGTCATGAAGGTGATATGGGCATACCCGGGCGCGAGGCGTTCAAGTATGACGGCAAGGAGCACCTGCAGAAACATCATCTGTATGTGTGTGCAGAGGATTCCGCAGAGCTCGCGCGGCATATCTCGTTTCGGGACTATCTGCGCTCCCATCCGCAGGCGGTGGAGGAATACAGCCGCATCAAAACAGACGGAGCGGCACTTTTTCCTTATGATATCGACAGCTATATAGAGCATAAGTCACCGTTTATCAACGGGATATACCGGGGGATAGGGGTATTATGATCTTAGTGGTCAGTTTTTAGTGATTGGATGCCTAC
Source organism: Oscillospiraceae bacterium (assembly GCA_017394475.1). Classification (GTDB taxonomy): domain Bacteria; phylum Bacillota; class Clostridia; order Oscillospirales; family Ruminococcaceae; genus Huintestinicola. The sequence goes on from JAFPYQ010000322.1 coordinate 2,320, forward strand.
AGGCATCCGTGGTCAGGCGTGCTTTCGTACAGAGCATACATATATTGACGATCCAACTGTTCAGAATGAGATCAATAATAGATATGCCCCCCGCGGCAGGTCACCGGATAAGACCTGTCGCGGGGGTGGTTTTTATTGGTCGTATTTCTTGTTTTTCAGACGAGTATACGCAAAAAGTATGATACTTGTGAAAAATACTATCGCAGATGAAATGAGAACAGCTTTCATTTCCTTTTCATCACGAAGTTCAAGGAAACGTTCGCTTTGCGGCGGATGAGTGAGATCATCAAGCTGTATGATAAAAATGATCAACTGTATCATACCCGTTATCAGCGAAAATGATCCGAGCGTTTTTTGTGCATATCCCGGGTCTGAACCGGCACCTGCAATAAAAACGATGACCGATACAACAGCTAATTTTAGATATCTCAGTGATATGTCCGATATGCCAGAGACCATTCTTATGATATCATAAACAGCCATACTTACGAAAAATGCGGAAGCTGCCGCAGAAATGACACATACAGCTCTGTAAATGGGCTTTGCACTTTTATTCATTTGCTTTTCCTGCCCTTATGATATGCTCCGCCAGTGCCTCACAGCCGGCATATATATCACGATAGGCTGTCTCAAAGTCATCGGTGTACCAGGGGTCGGAAACATCCGCGCTGCTGCCGGTAAAGCTCATGAGCGTGCATACCTTATTGTCGGGATCACCGCCTACGATGTGCAGTATGTTGCGGATATTCATCCTGTCCATGCCGATTATGAGGTCATATATATCGTAGTCACTTTTCTGTATCTGCACTGCATAGTGCTCGTCAAAGGGGATGCCGTGCTCTCTCATGACGCGCTGTGCGGGGGGATATATGGGATTGCCCCTGCTGCCCCGGATCTCCTCCGTGCTCGTTGCTGCCGAGGCGGCATACACGTCTGTTATCCCTCTTTTATCCATCATATCGCGGAAGATGAATTCTGCCATAGGGGAGCGGCATATATTGCCGTGGCAGACGAAAAGTATCTTTATCATGTTCTTATCCTCACACCGGGTCACAGATATTTTTCTATCACGCTTTGTTCTATCACCTTTTTGCCGAGAAGGGTGATCGCCTGTTTCGGGCATCTGTTGATGCAGCGGTAGCACATGGTGCAGCGGTCACCTGCCACCGCTTTTTTGCTCTGTATCACAAGATTTTCCATGGGACACAGCTTTACGCATTTTCCGCAGCCGATACATTTTTCGGCATCTATTTTCAGCCTGTCCGTGTAGTGCTTTGTCTTATGACCGAACCATAGTCTTTGACCGAAAAATCCCGCCGCGCGGTAATGAGCGCCCAGTCCTTCCTTTGTGGGGTGTCCTTCTCTGAGCAGCCGCACTGCTCCCGCTATCTTTGCCGCTGCCTTTGCCACGAGTTCCCTGTTCTTTTCAAGAGGGCGTTTCAGAGCTTTTTCATCGCCGATGCTGTCGGGCATCATAAGATGCAGCCCGCCTATGAC
>JAFPYQ010000323.1 GCA_017394475.1 Oscillospiraceae bacterium
CGGCGGAAATGATTCCATGGACACTGTACAGAAGCTGGATCATTATCTGAAGTCTGTGGGAAAGGACATAAAAGTCATAGGCGTTCCCAAGACCATCGACAACGACCTGCCCGAGACCGATCACACCCCGGGATTTGGTTCTGCTGCCAAATATGTGGCAACTACCTTGCAGGAGATAATCCGCGACAGCCGTGTGTATTCCATACAGTCCATAACCATAGTTGAGATCATGGGCAGGAATGCAGGCTGGCTCACAGCATCTTCCTGTGTTCTGAGGGCGAACGGAGAGCCTGCGCCACACCTTATCTATGTGCCGGAAGCATATCCCGACGGCTTTGACATGGAGCATTTTCTGAGTGATGTGGCAAGGATGATGAAGCGTTACCGTGCGGTCATCGTAGCAGTAAGCGAAGGCGTTATACCGAAGGACAGGGAATACGTCAAGATGGGTAAGGATGCCTTCGGTCATACGGATAATTCGGGAGTTGCGAAATATCTGGAGAAGCGGTGCTACGAGAGATTCGGCTGCAAGGTGCGTTCCATTGAGCTCAATGTTATGCAGAGATGCTCGTCACATATTGCATCAAAGACCGATATCGATGAATCCGAAAGGATAGGTGCTGCGGCAGTGAAAGCTGCTCTTGCAGGGGACAGCGGACGGATGATGGGTTTCCGCAGGATATCCAACGAACCCTATCGCGTGGAGATAGTTTCTTCGGATGTAAAGAAATGCGCCAATAAGGAGAAGCTGCTGCCTGTGAACTGGATCTCAGCAGACGGCTCGGATCTTACTATGGATGCGCTGGGGTATTTTCTGCCGCTTATTCAGGGAGAGACAGCCCCGGAATACCGAAACGGCATCCCTGTTCATTTCAGACTTAATCAGTGATCACATACGGCATTGCATGAGCAATGCCGATATGCATATCTGCCCGTTAACGGATAAACAAAGATAGTCCAAAGGAGCATTTTGTGGAGCTAACAATATACTACGGAAATACAGGCACAGGTAAATCCTATGCAGTGATGGAGCATATAAAGGAAAATGCACAAAAGGGCGAACGATCCCTGGTAATAGTGCCGGGGCAGTTTACCTTTGAGTATGAGAAGAAACTGTATAAATACTTGGGACAATCCCTGTACAACAGCGGATATGTGGATGTGCTTTCCCTTGACAGGGTGAAAAACAAGATATTTGAAGTGGTCCCTCCCGATACCGAGGCAGCCGACAATACTGTCAAGCTTGCTGTGCTGTGGCATGCTATAAACACTGTCAAAGAAAACGAGGGCTTTGCCTATTACAAAAAACAGGCAGGCAAACAGGGCTTTGTAAGCACCTGCATGGATATGCTGACCGAGCTTTCACATTCGGGAGTGGATGACGAAGGATTCCTTCGGCTTATTGATCATGCAGAGAGCGAGAGCAGAACTTTCTGTGACAAGCTGGTGGACATATACCGTGTGACCACAGAATACAAAAAAGGCATATCCGTTCCCGGCCTCAGAGACACTGTTGATGATATGTCACTTGCTGCAAAAAATGCTGAGGAAAGTCATTTTTTCGATGATCTGCATATCTACATTGATGAATTCAAGAGCTTTACTGGCGTGCAGTATGAACTGATAAGGTCAATGGTGTATCTTGCAAAGGACGTGACAGTGTGCCTTACTACTCCGGACAAAAATCTGAAAAATGCTTTTGCATCTGTCAACAGGACATTTATGTATCTTAAAGATAGGAAAAGCTATGACTATCCTGTAAAGATAAACTCTGAATTTTTTAAGGGCTTCAAGCGCAGCGGTTCTGCGGAGATAGCCTACATGGCGGAAAAGCTGTTGGTCATGCCCATGAAGGAATATGCAGGTGGACCAGACGGAAGCATACATATCGCAAAGGCTGCGGATATATATGAGGAATGTGAGTATATCTGCTCTGAGATACGCAGACTTGTTAAAAATGGCGTGAGGTTTCGTGAGATAACTGTTCTGTCACGACAGATGAACACTGATATAGATATCCTTAGTACATATTTCGACAGATATGACATTCCCCATTTTTCCGACAAGAAAAGCCCTGTGATAAACACTGTCCTTGCCAGGATGCTTATATATGTGATGGATATTATCGTGCGTCCAGATACGCAGAGCATCCTTTCCTATGCAAAGACAGGACTGGGCGGTCTTGATGAGGAGGAAGCCACATCCCTTGAAAACTATGTCTTTGAATGGGATATAGAAGGCTCCACATGGGAACTTACTTTCCCCGATGATAATATGGAACAGTTGAAGGAAAAACTACTTTCACCGATCCGTGCTTTAAGAAAAGGATTTGATGGGGTCGTGACCGGGGCACACATTGCCCGTATAATGAGTGAGTTTTCAAAAGAAAGAGCTGTTATCCTCGATGAGATGAGGGGCAGGGCAAATGTGACGGAGGAGGAAGTATTAAGGCGCAGGCAGCTTGATTCAAGGGTAACAGAGGAACTGACAAAGATTTTTGCATCTCTTGAAAGCATCTGTACCTGGAAAATGACAATTTCTGAATTCAAGGATATTTTTACCGTGGCTGTGCGCAGAGTGAATATTGCCGCAGTACCAACCAGCCTTGACTCTGTGGCGGCACAACAGTCAGACCTTGCAAGGCTCTCCGATACAAAGTATGTGTTCATCATGCACGCAAATGAGGGAGTTTTTCCATACACACCGTCGGAAAGCAAATATTTTACTACCATAGAGCGTGAATTTTTTAAAGCAAACGGATGCGAGCTGTCCGGTGATACTACAATGCAGGTATCAGAAGAAAGGTTTAACGCATTCAAGGCAATGTGTGCGCCTTCAACAGGGCTTTATATTTCCTACAATACCTCAGCCGGAAAGACTGCATCACCATATATAAACAGGCTTAAAAAGCTGTTTCCGTATATAAAGGAAACGGATATATCACATATTCCTCCTTATGAATTTGGTATGAGCAAGAAATCCCTGTATTCTATGGCTGCCCGCCACGGTGGAGATACTGATTTCGGTGTCACTGCAAGAGAGATACTTTCACGTACCGATGACGAACTCAGAGCCCGTTTTGAATACCTTGACAGGGTAAATCAGGGTTACGGACCTGAACACTGTATCAGCGACAGAAGTGTAAATGAGCATATGTACGGGGATAATATGTTTGTTTCATCCACAAGATTCACCGAATACAGCGACTGTCCCTTCAAATTCTTTACTGAATACGGCATAAAGCTCAGAAAACGCAACAAACGAGCTCTTGATATGCTAAAATGGGGAAATGCCACACATAAATGCATGGAAGTCATATTCAAGGAATATGACAAGGAAGGATTTATTTCTGCTAAGGAAAAAGAACTCAGAGATCGTGTGAACGATATAATAGATGAGTATCTTGATGCCGAGATGGGCGATTTCTCCAGAAAAAGCGACACTGATATCTACATTCAAAGGATGAAGGCATCCGCGGTGAGAGTTCTTGTCAGGATGCAGGAAGAACTCAGGGGATCTGGATTTGTCCCGAAACTTATAGAAGAAAAGCTGGGCGGAACGGAGAGCTCACTTTGTATCGACATAGGAGGTCACAGCATAGTATTCGGCGGAAAAGTTGACAGAGTAGATACATACAAGGATCAATATTTACTTGTCCGTGATTACAAGACCGGCAACCATCCCTTCACAGTAGATCAGATATTAAACGGCAGGAATGTTCAGATGTTCCTGTATCTCTATGAGCTTATCCGTGATGGCGGCAAACTGGAAGGGATGAAGCCTGCAGGAGTCCTTTATGTTCCCATAGTATCCGCTGCTGCCGAATTTGACAGTTTAACGGATGATGCAGATATTGAAGCTAAGATGGACAGCAATCTGAAAATGGCAGGA
>JAFPYQ010000032.1 GCA_017394475.1 Oscillospiraceae bacterium
CATTTATCAGAGTATACCACATCCTGCAAATAATGTCAAGGTCGGCAAAGCCGACAGTTGCCTCGTTGATTTTTTTTGTATGGTACATTCATTTTGCAATTCGGAGACTTTGTTTGATCACATCTATTTTACAAAGCTCAGCTGCTGTTGACTTTCAGTATCCGGATGTGCTATAATGTAGGAGACCGCAGCGGTCACAAAAGACTCTTTACAGGAGCAGAAGATATGAAGAATTACGATACATCAGATAAAAATGCAGTGCAGGAGGTCAGGAACGTACTTGACTACCTGTCGGAAATACGCGGAAAGAAGATCATCACAGGCCAGCATACGCAGACCATGGCGCAGGAAGAGCTGCATCATATAACCGACATCACCGGCAAGGAGCCTGCCCTGCTGGGTTTTGAGCTGCTTTCCTATTCCCCCAATATAAACTATCTCGATACGGATGAGGAATGTATCACCGAGGTGGAAGAAAACCGTGGAACGCTGCAGCGTGCCTGGGAATGGGCAGCAAAGGGCGGCCTGATGACCTTCACATGGCACTGGTTCTCGCCGCTGGGGGGACATTCCAAATCATTTTTCAGCAAGAACACCGATTTTGACCCGAGGCAGGCACTGATAGAAGGCACCCCCGAGAACACCGCTCTCATGGCTGATATGGACTGTATGGCGGGAATACTTCGCCCATTCGGTGACAAGCACATCCCCATCCTGTGGAGACCCTTCCATGAATCCGAGGGTGATTGGTTCTGGTGGAGCTCAAAGGGGGCAGAAACAGCAAGGCAGCTTTTCAGGCTGATGCACGATCATTTCACCGAAAAATGCGGACTGCACCATCTTATCTGGGTATGGAACTCACCCAAAGCCGAGGGATATCCAGGTGATGATGTGGTGGATATCATATCCAGGGATATGTATCCCCCTGCCTATGAATACTCCTCTCACAGATCCGAATATCTCGAACTGAAAAAGATCACAGAGCAGCCCAAGATAGCAGCCATAGCCGAAACAGGAGTTATCCCCGATGCCGAGGCAGTCATAAAGGACAAGGCAGAATGGACATACTATATGACATGGTCGCGGGATTTCAGCCTGAGCGAAAAGTTCAACACCAATGATGAACTGCGCCGCCTTTACAGCAGCGAATATGCGGTGACCCTGGACAAGCTCCCGAAGCTCTACAGCATCCGATAGGATGCAGACATACAGAAGATGAGTGAACAACAATGACATTACAGCAGCTCAAATACATCATAGCCATAGTCGAATCGGGCTCCATAACCACAGCCGCCCAGCGCCTTTTCATAGCCCAGCCCAGTCTTTCCAAATCAGTGGCAGAGCTTGAGAAGGAAATGGGCATAACCATATTCAACCGTAGCAACAGAGGGGTATATCTCTCCGAGGAGGGGACGAAGTTCCTGTCATACGCACGGCAGATAGTCGAGCAGACAGAGCTGCTCGAAAGCGAATACAAATCCGCTCCTCCGCCCAACAGGGCTTTTGCGGTATCCTCACAGCACTACGCCTTTGTAGTCAACGCCTTTGTGGAACTTGTGCGCGAATACGGCAGGGATAAATACGAGTTTACCCTGCGCGAGCTGAAAACAGCGGAGATAATCGAGGATGTACGCACCCGCAGGAGCGACATCGGCGTGCTTTACCTGTGCGATTTCAACCGGGAGGTCATACGGCATATACTGCAGAACGAGGAGCTGCAGTTCGAGTGCCTGTTCACTGCAAAGCCCCATGTTTTTGTAAGCAAGGACAATCCTCTTGTGGGCAGAAAGAGCGTCACCCTTGACGATCTGAAAGCATTTCCCCGCCTGACCTATGACCAGGGCGTGAAAAACTCCTTCTATTTTGCCGAGGAGCTGCATATCACGGCGGTAAGCCCGAAAAACATCGTCGTTTCCGACAGGGCGACCCTGTTTAATCTGCTCATCGGTCTTGACGGCTACACCATCTCCTCCGGGGTACTGAGCACCGATCTCAACGGCAGCAATATCGTTTCCATCCCTCTTGAAAGCCATGAGATCATGGAGATAGGCTATATCTTCACCACCGACAGGCCTATGAACGAGCTGACAAAGCGGTATCTGGAGCATCTCAGAAAATATATCGAGAATTTCAGGGTGACATAGCTAAAAGCTATGTCACCTCATTTCTTTTTAGTATTAACACTTTTCCTGCAGATATGGTATACTTGATAACACTGAACACAACACACCGGAGGAATTGAAAATGAAAACATCTGTTATCGGATACCCGCGTATAGGCGATCTGCGCGAGCTGAAATTTGCCAGCGAAAAATATTTCCGCAGCGAGATCACACGGGAAGAGCTTGAAGAACAGGCAAAGAAGATCCGCCTGCACAATCTGAACACACAGAAAAACAGCGGTATAGACCTTATACCTTCCAATGATTTCTCTTACTATGACGGCGTGCTGGACAATGCATTCCTGTTCAATGCCGTTCCCGAAAGATACACAGCCCTGGGTCTTTCCCCACTTGATACATACTTTGCGGCTGCCAGGGGATATCAGGGTGAAAAGGGCGATGTAAAAGCCCTTGCAATGAAAAAATGGTACAATACCAACTATCATTACATGGTACCGGAGATAGATGATGCAACAGAGATCCGCCTTGTGGGAAGCAAGCCCTTTGAACTGTTTTGCGAAGCCCTTGAAAGCGGCATCGTTACAAGACCCGTAATAACCGGTGCATATACATTTCTCAGCCTTGCAAGATACAAGGGGAGCAAAAAGGCAGCAGACCTTGCCGAACAGACTGCTGCAGCCTATTCCGCGCTCCTTGAAAAGTTCTCGGAGCTTGGCGCAGAATGGGTACAGTTTGATGAGCCCTCTCTCGTGAAGGATATGACTGCGGATGATATACAGCTTTTCGTATCGCTCTATAAAAAGATACTTCCCGGGAAAAAGAATGTAAAGGTACTGGTACAGACCTATTTCGGAGATGTCCGTGACTGCTACAGGGAGATATGCTCCCTTGACTTTGACGGTATAGGCCTTGACTTTATAGAGGGCAAGAAAACTCTCGCACTCATAAAGGAAAACGGGTTCCCGAAGGATAAGGTGCTGTTTGCGGGCATCGTGAACGGCAAGAATATATGGCGCAACAACTATGCTACAACTCTCCCGCTCATCCATGAGCTGAAAAAGTATGTATCGGATATAGTCCTCAGCACATCCTGCTCACTGCTCCATGTCCCCTGCACCCTCAGAAATGAAACAAAGCTGCCCGATGATATCAAAAAACACTTCGCTTATGCAGAGGAAAAGCTCTCGGAGCTGTCTGAGATAAGGAAGACAGCAGAGTCCCCCCTTCCCCTTGAAACACCGGAATACCGTGCCAATGTAAAGCTCCATGAAGAGGTAAGATCGGGCACAAACGATGAAGTGAGAAAAAAGGTGGCAGCCCTCACAGAAAAGGACTTCGTAAGGCTCCCGGAATTTGCGGAGCGTGAGCGCATCCAGAAGAAGCGTTTCGGACTTCCCCTGTTCCCCACAACGACCATAGGCTCCTTCCCTCAGACCTCGGATGTAAAATCTGCAAGAAAGGCATTCCGCAGCGGTGAGCTCACTGCCGATGAATATGAGAGCTTCATAAAGGGAAAGATAGCAGACTGTGTTGCCCTGCAGGAAAAGATAGGCCTTGATGTGCTCGTTCACGGTGAATTTGAGCGAAACGACATGGTGGAATACTTCGGCGAGTGCCTTGAAGGATATATCTTTACCGAGAAGGCATGGGTACAGTCCTACGGTACACGCTGTGTCAAGCCCCCTGTGGTATGGGGCGATATCTCCAGAGCAAAGCCTATGACAGTAAAGTGGGCAGTATATGCCCAGAGCCTCACTGACAAGCCCATGAAGGGAATGCTCACAGGCCCTGTGACTATACTCAACTGGTCCTTCCCCCGTGAGGATATTTCTCTCAAGGAAAGCGCACTCCAGATCGCCCTTGCCATCCGCGAGGAAGTGCTCGATCTTGAAGCCAACGGCATCAGAGTGATACAGGTAGATGAGGCGGCTCTCCGCGAAAAACTGCCCCTGCGCAGATCGGACTGGCGCGAGGATTATCTTGACTGGGCTATCCCCGCATTCAGATATGTCCACAGCGGAGTAAAGCCCGAAACACAGATACACACTCACATGTGTTACAGTGAATTTGCTGATATCATAAAGGATATCGACAACATGGATGCGGATGTGATAACCTTTGAGGCATCAAGGTCCGATCTTACCATCCTCGATGTCCTGAAGGAAAACAACTTCCGAACAGAGGTGGGTCCCGGAGTATATGACATCCATTCCCCCAGGATACCTTCCAAGGATGAGATAAAGGCAGCCATAAACAAGATGATCGGCCGCATCCCCGCGGAAAAGCTCTGGATAAATCCCGACTGCGGATTAAAGACCAGAGGCAACGAGGAGACAGTCCCCAGTCTTACAAATCTTGTTAAGGCTGCAGCAGAGGCAAGAAATGAAAACAGCTGAGTTATTTTCAGACAAGACAGTATTTTCCCTGGAGGTATTCCCTCCTAAGCCGGATGCCGATGAAAGCGTCATCTATAACACCCTTGAACAGCTCTCTGACATCAGGGCCGATTTTATCAGCGTGACCTACGGCGCGGGCGGCGGAAAGAACGGCAGCAAGACCATAGGCATCGCATCGGATATACAGAATATGTACGGCGTGGAAAGTGTGGCTCACATGCCCTGTATCGACCTTACAAAGGAACAGGCAAGACTTATTCTCGAAAGCATGCGGGAGCACGGCATCGAAAACATCCTCGCACTGAGGGGCGACAGAAAGGATGAGTCGCCGGTACAGTCCGATTTCCGCCACGCCTCCGACCTTATCAGCTTCATAAAGGAAAAGTATGATTTCAACATCATCGCTGCCTGCTATCCCGAGGTACATCCTGAGAGCACGGGAGCGGTAGATGACCTGAAATGGCTCAGATACAAGGTGGAATGCGGCGCAGACCACCTTATCACACAGTTGTTCCTTGACAACAGGTATTTCTTTGATTTCCGTGAAAAGGCACGCATCGCCGGGATAAATGCCCCCATAGAGGCGGGCATCATGCCTGTGACCAACAAACGACAGATCGAACGGATGGTAAAGCTGTGCGGTGTGGCACTGCCGCAGAAATTCGTCCGCGTCCTTGAAAAGTATGAGCATAATGAAACAGCGCTGCGTGATGCGGGCATCGCTTACGCCATCGACCAGATAACCGACCTTATCGCCGAGGGAGTAGACGGCATACATCTCTACACCATGAACAACGCTTACATCGCCCACAGGATATATGATGCGGTACAGAGCCTTATTTCCGCAAAATGACCGCAAGCTATAACATCACAGGGCGTATGCGCAGTATCGGTATCTCACTGATACTGCGTTTTCGTTCATTCCGGCAAAAGGGCTGTCGGTGCATATCGGGAAAAGATCATTGACATATCCCCGTAAATGTGATATAATCTGATGTGGTTCTGCGGCTGTATCCATACCGTATTTGATACTATCCCACGGATACAGGCTGCACCTGTGATGAAACACAGAAAAGTCTATCCGTGTTGGTGACAGTATGAAAGAAGAAATACGTTTTGATGAGATACCCGAGGGAGCAGTGCTCGTTGATATACGGGACAGTTATTCCTTTTCCTTCGGTGCAGTGGAAGGCTCCGTGAACATCCCGGAGGATCGCCTTGAAGAAAGCATAACCCGATACCCTGCAGGCACGGACTTCGTGCTGATATGCCGTTCGGGCGTCCTCAGCACAGATGCTGCAAGGATGCTGCGTGCAAAGGGGATAAGTGCCGCAAGCCTTGCAGGCGGGTATGTGACATGGCTGGCTGATTCCCTTTCCGCAAGAGATGATCTTTCGGAAAAGGCGCTTCATTCCCTCAGGAGCACATACAGCTACAATATTATGAGCAAGGCAAAGCAGGCAATAAAGGAATATGATATGCTACGTCCCGGGGACAAGGTGGGAGTGTGTATATCGGGCGGCAAGGATTCGATGCTGCTGGCTCTCATATTCAAGGAACTGCACCTGCATGGGAATATATCCTTTGAGCCTGTTTACATGGTGATGGATCCCGGCTACAGCAGGGAAACAAGGGCGCAGATAGAAGAAAACCTGCGTATACTCGATATCCCCGCCGTTATATTCAACACCAATATATTCACCGCGGTGGAAAAGGAAAAAAGCCCCTGCACACTTTGCGCAAAGCTGCGCAGAGGTGCTCTCTACGACCATGCACAACAGCTCGGCTGCAACAAGATAGCCCTGGGACACCACTTTGACGATGTTATAGAAACGACTCTGATGGGTATGCTTTTCGGCGGTCAGATGCAGTGCATGATGCCCCGCCTGAAAGCCGCGCACTTTGAGAATATGGAGCTTATCCGCCCTATGTATCTTGTGCGTGAGGCTGATGTGATCCGTTTCAAGAACTATCACAAGCTGCATTTCATACAGTGTGCCTGCCACTTTACTGACACCTGCTCCTCCTGCGATGAACATTCGGGCTCAAAGAGGAAATATGTCAAGGAGCTCATAGCGGAGCTAAAGAAGGAAAACCCGCAGATCGAGATGAACATTTACCGCAGTGCATGCAAGGTAAATCTCGCCACCCTCATATCCTATAAAGACCTTGACGGGAAGATCCGCAGCGTGCTGGACAGATGACGGCACATCAGCGGTAAATTACAAAAAGCTCCATACAGACACGATGCATTATGGTTGTGCATATAACCGCAAGCTATGAACAGAACCCGACCTGATGGATACAGGTCGGGTTCTGTTCCGGCATGCTCAGCAAAGTGCGGGAATGAACTTGGCGAACAGATACAGCCCATCATCCGCCGCATATACAGAATGCGGCGTTCCTTTTCTGAGTATCGTTACGGCTCCGCTTTCATAGGGTATGCGAACCCCTTCGTTGATGCAGTATCCGCTGCCTGCTATGACCTCATGGGTCTCAAGCTGTGAGGCATGGATATGCTCACCGATGCACTTGCCGGGCGCTATCCGCACAAGGTGAAAACTGAATCCGCCCCCTGTGTCTGCTGCTGTCAGCAGGTGTTTCAGCTCCACCCCTTCAAATGCGGGATGCGGGTTCCAGTCAAGCTCCGCGAATGACTTTTTTCCGTAAGGTGATGTGAAGGTGCCTTCATTGAACTTTTCAAATAATGTTTTCATATACATCTCTCCTTTGATCTGATATATACAGTATATATGAAAACACCAGAAGATTATTGTAAAAAATTGCGGAGTGAGCTTATATATTCCTTTGGTGAAACTCCTACGATGCGCTTGAAGTATTTGCTGAAATGGCTCTGATCGTAAAAGCCCACATCCAGAGCCGCCTCTGTTATCGGCCTTCCGTCACGGAGCATCTGCTGTGCTTTCCGTATGCGGTTCTGTATGCGGAAACGGTTCGGAGTGAGCCCCGCTATCTTCCTGAATCGCCTTATATAGTGGAACTTGCTCATATATGACCCGTCTGCAAGGCAATCGATATCATCATCATTTCCGGGATCGGCCTCTATTTCCTCCCTGCAGCGGACAAGCAGATCATCATCCGTATCCTCCGGATATGACCCATAGATCGCAGATGCCGCTTCTATGATGCCGTTGCGTATATCAGGGGCGGGAAGTCCCTCCGCTTCCCACAGGCCGTTCACAGCAGAGCATACGAGTCGGTAGTATTCTTCACTGTCAAGGGAGAAGGCTTCCTTTTTTATACACAATGAGACCATATCCACGGCTTTTTCGGAAATGATGGAATGATTTTCATAGGGCAGCAGGAAAAACACCGTTCCTGTGCTTATTTTTCTTTTCTCACCCTCCACCGTGAGCTCTGCATTTCCACAAAGGAGAACGGAAACCACGGTATGTGCAGAATGACAGTGTTCTTCAAAACGCAGTATGCCGTCATTTATATGCACAAGCTCTATATTGTCCGAGATATAGAACAGTATCCTGTTCCGAGCGTTTTCTTTGCTCATTTCCATTACCCGTTACAGCCCCATACCGCATATCAGCCTTCTGAAACTCTCCTCGAACCGCCTGTCATCCTCATCTGTCCTTTTTCGGGGACCTTTCAGATGGTTCTTGCTTTTCCGCCGTGCCACTTTTGCAATATGCCTTTCCATCAGCAGGCCGTCGATATTGTCATCGGTGAATATCTTCCCGCTCTGGTGGATAGCCGCGGCGCCCTTGCCCAGTGCCATCGCAGCAACGCCATAATCCTGAGTGACTACTATATCGCCCTTGTTGCACAGATTTATCAGGGCAATATCCACCGCATCCGCACCCGCGCCTATAGTCCTCACGGTGCTGTAATCCGATGACAGCACATGATTTGTGTCACACAGCAGCACCACGGGGATGCCATGCTCCTTTGCCACACGCTCCACTATCCTTGTCACAGGGCAGGCATCTGCATCAACAAACACTGTCACAGCCATTTCACTTCTCCGGTTCGGATATCATATACAGCGCCCTCTATGACAGCATCATCCACCTCGGGGTGCTCTGCAAACTCATTTCTGAACCGTTCCACCGCATGCTGTACATTAAGGCAGCAGGCCTTGTAGGGATCGCGTTGGGCGCCTATGTCTGCGCTGAATATCCTTTCGGGGATGACCCTCGAATCCGAGCAGCAGACTATTATCGCCTGCGGTCTCTGCCCCTCTGCGGCTGCCTTTTCTCTCACAGCCGCATCGGAATTTTCAATATACTGCCTGTTACCGTATATGAGCCTTGATCTGATATCCATTTTATCACCTTTGATATTTTCCCGACAGACCTGTGAGCCAGTTATCCAGGAACTTCATCTGTTCCTCGGTATGGAACCAGTGTTCACCGTTTTTCATCACTGTGAGCGTTGCCCCTGTCCGCTCGGAAAATGCCGCTATGGTATCGGATGCAGTCAGCTCATCCTTTTCACCGTACAGGATATGGGTAGGTATCTGCCAGTATATCGGATGCTCCCTGACATAGCAGAGATATTCCCATGACAGAGTCTCACCAAAGGGCGTTATGATCTCACGCTGCAGGCGCAGCTCATCTTCCGTTGCGCCCGCCCATTTCATCATATCGGTGATGAGCTTTCCCATATCCACCACGGGAGAAATGAAAAATGCGCGATCTATGGGCTTATCCGCTAATGCTGTCATGGCAAAGAAGGCGCCGATACTGTTGGCGATAACCGTCACCGAACTGTGCTCCCGTACTGCCGCATCAAAAAGCGGTGGGAATTCCTCCGCTGCCTCCCATGGCGACTGTGCTTTATAATCAAAGCCTGTCACATCGGCATCCGGGAAAAGCGGGCGATAGTGCCCGCTTTCCTGCGCACTTCCGCCCTTGCCATGGATATAGATGACTGCATCCTTCATTTTATCACCTGCTGTGAGTGGGGCTGTCCATATCCGTTCATGAACGCCCACTCCTTGTTATTTCCTGCCTGCGACCCATTTGAGCCCCCATCCGAAGGCAGTATCCATCTCCTGATGTCCGCTGAAGAACTGTACTATCTTCTGCACGCTGAATGTCACATCATTGTTATTTTCAAACAGCGCCAATGCGCACATTTTTCTGGAGGAATCAAAGGAATCCATCCTTACTATGATATCCTCTGCCCCGGGGTATTTTATAGTCACCACTGCATCCGCCTGCTGCCAGTTGGCTATACCGGAATAGATAAATGTGTAGACCAATACCCTTTTTATCTTGCTCACCTGATCGCCGTTTATCCTGAGGTTCTCTCCGCCTGCAGCAGCACCTGTCCTGTCATCACCGTCCAGTGAAACATAGGGAGGGGCTTTGAGTAAGCCGAAGCTGTTGCCCAGAGCCTGGACAGCGCCCTTCTTGCCGTCCTTCAATTCATACAGGCACCCCAGATCAAGATCTATCCCGTTCTGCGGTGCCGAGAACAGGCTTGCAAGGAACCCCCTCTGAACAGGGGCAATGGGTGTAGAGTTCCAGTTCAGATTGACAAGTATCTCACCCAGACCCGCAGCAGAAGTCTTTCTCAGATCGATCTTCTGACCTTTTTGCAGATTTATAGCCATAATGCCCTCCTTCAAAACATTCAAAGCAAAAGCTGAACAGATCAAAATGGTAAATTGTAATATATTTTTGTTCTGTATGTCTTTGTTCCGTTTCAGTGTATCCTAAACGATACGGACAAACAGATGAGTCTCGTTATGCATCCGCATTTATCTCATTAACGATCTCAACGACGTATTCTTTCCAACCCTCACGGTCACCTGCGATAGTATGATCCATGAATTTCGGGAACACCTCCGGGTCATAGCAGCCGGAGAAGAGCGTGCATACAGGCTTTCCGTCGGTATCCATGGAAATGAGTGCCTGTCCGTAATCGATATTCAGCTGCCTTATAATGGACTTTCCGTTATGGCTGTAGAACGGATAGTCAATGCCTAATTCGTCAAACAGTTCCTGTGTCTCTTCCCTCTCTTTGCCGGTGCTCACAAGGATAAGATCTGCATCATAG